>NZ_ALJR01000040.1:0-20785 GCF_000287655.1 Selenomonas sp. FOBRC9 | reverse complement strand
TCATCCTTATACGCCAAGTGAACGCGGAACTAATGAACGCCAAAACGGCATGGTACGACGCTTTATCCCAAAGGGGACCGATATTGCTTGCCTCACGCCGGACACAATTCAACAGGTAGAGGACTGGATGAATAACCTCCCCAGGAAAATCCTCGGATACGATACACCCAAAGAGCGTTTCGATTCATATGTTGCTCAATTCACTGCCTCGTAACTTTTTCCCTACTTGTCCCACTTGCTATTGCAATTTAGGGTGAAATTTCAATGAAAAATATATTGACAAAACATCTTAAAAGGTACAGAATAACCTAGTATCATGGATTGTATTTTAGGGATTACGGAAAGTGGATCGTACCTCTGGGAAAGGTATTAAGGGGGATTTTTTATGGGAAAACGGCTTCCAATCGGTGCACAACTCAGCGGCCTTTTGGGCAGCGTTATTGCGCTGATGGTTTTGCTTCTCGGCGTCGTTCTATACGAATTTGATACGACGAGCGGTGCTTATCAGCACTTGCTCTCCGTAACGGTAGACAACTCCATCACCTTGCTGCGTGCGGAAGACGACTTCCATCAAGGGCTCAGCGAGCTCCGCTCTTACGTAGTGACAAAAGACAGTGCCGCTGCAAGCCGTACAGAGGACGCATTAAAGAAAGCGGAGGATCAAATCACTCGTTTCTCTGAGAACGCCGTCAATCCGGACAGCAAGCAGCTCGGCCAGCAGCTGCGTACGGGCATACATGAATACAACGAACATACCAAGCGTGTCATTGCGGCGTATCAGAGCGGTGATGCCAACGCCTACGAAGCTGCGCGGAGCGAGCTCTATAAGCAGACAGAGGATGTAAACAGTCTCTTTGAAAAGACCGCCGACGTCCAAAAGCAGGTACGCACCGGTCAGATGGAGGATCTGAACGATAACGCGCACCATATCTTTATCATCGCCCTTGTCGCAAGCCTCGTCGGCATCATCGCCATCATTGCATGCGCGACATGGTACGCGCGCAAACTGGCGCGGCGTCTCATGAACCTGCGCAACGATGTCGGGAAACTCGGCAAGCTCGACCTCTCCTTCCCCGGCACGCGCGCCACATGGAACGATGAGATCGGCGATATGGCGAATGAGCTGATCGATATGAAGAACGCCCTGCATGACATCGTCCGCTCCATTCAAAGCGAGGCGGACGGTCTCTCGAAGGAGAGCGAAGCGCTCTCCGGCTCTGTCCAGTCGCAGATGCAGGTCTCCGAGAGCATCGCGCACACGATCACCGAGGTGGCAGCCGACGCGACGCACAACAACGACAGCATCGGCGAGATCTCGACCGCCATCGAGCAGGTCAGCGCACGAACACAGGAGATGAGCGCGAGCGGCGCCTATGTCACGCAGACTGCGGACGACGCCGTCGCCGATGCCAAGGGCGGCATGAAGTACATTCACGAGCTCGTCCAGCAGAACGAGACGGTCGCCGACTCCATGACGGAAATCTCCCGTGTGTCCGAACAGCTCGTCACAGGATCGGATGCCATCAAGAATGTCGTCACAACCATCCGCGAGATCGCCGGGCAGACCAACCTCCTCGCACTCAACGCCGCCATCGAAGCGGCACGCGCGGGCGAAGCAGGACGCGGCTTTGCCGTGGTCGCCGAGGAAGTGCGCAAGCTCGCCGAGCAGAGTTCCGCCGCGACAAACGAAATCGAGCAGACCATCGGGCGCATGATTGAGAGCATTCAGGTTGCCGCCGGCGCCATCTCGAACGCCGAGGAAAAAGTGGACGCGAGCAAAGAGGTCACTGTCGAAACGGAGAAGAGTTTCAACTCGATTCAAAAGCGTCTCGAGGATGTCCGCGCCAGCATCACGCAGATCAGCAAAGCCGTCGACGAAACGGCGGGCGATATGCAGGCTGTCGTCGGCAATGTCCAAAGCATCGGCACCGTCGCCGAAAAGACAGGGGCGAACGCCGAAAACGTCGCCGCCGCCTCCGAAGAGCAGAGCGCAAGCCTGCACGACGTGAGCGACAGCGCCGAATCCCTTTCGCACACCGCCTCAAAACTCAACGACATCACATCAAAATTCAAACTCTAACAAGAAAAGGTACATCGTATGCCGGGCATCTCCCCGTGCACGATGTACCTTTTTGATATTTATGCCCCTTTATCTCCCTACCTACATGGGCAGTCCCGGCCATTGCCTTATGCGAAAAATAAAATAGGGATTTTTATTTTTCTATGATTTGACGCTTGACATTTCATGCAGCAGGTCTTATAATCAATACAAATGAACATCTATTCATATGTAGCATATGAAGGAAGGGGAAATTACCATGAAAAAGGCATTCAAACTGAGCGAGCTCGACTGCGGACACTGCGCACAGGAGATCGAGGAAGCCGTGGCAAAGCTCGAGGGCGTGAACAAGGTTCGCGTGAACTTTCTCAGCGAGCGTATGACACTCGATGCCGACGACGCGCGTTTTGACGAGATCCTTGGTGAAATCAGGAAGATCATCAAGACGATCGAGCCGGGCGCCACGTTCGAAGGCTGATCTTTTAGTTTAGAAGGAGAAGCAAGATGTCGAAAAAACAGAAGCGGATGCTCTATCGCATCGGCGGTGCGGCGGCACTCTTCATCCCCGGCATGATCCTCGAACACTCCGGGATCGGCATGGCGCTGCTCCTTGCCGCCTATGCACTCATTGGCTGGGACATTCTCTGGCGTGCCGCCGTCAACATCCGGCACGGGCGCGTCTTTGACGAGAACTTCCTCATGTCGATCGCGACCATCGGCGCAATTCTCCTCGGCGACTACTCCGAGGGCGTCGCGGTCATGCTGCTCTATCAGATCGGCGAGTGGTTCCAAGCCTACGCCGTGCAGCGCTCCCGCCGCTCCATCTCCTCGCTCATGGACATTCGTCCCGACACTGCGCGTGTGCTGCGCGGCGGCGAGGAGGAGGAGGTATTCCCGGATGAGGTCGAGGTCGGCGATACGATCCTCGTGCGCCCGGGCGAACGCGTCCCGCTCGACGGCATCATCCGCAAGGGCGAGGGACTGCTTGACACCTCCGCGCTCACAGGCGAATCCATGCCGCGTGAGGCGCATGAGGGCAACGAGATCATCAGCGGCTGCATCAATCAGACGGGCGTCCTCGAGATCGAGGTCACAACGCCGTACGAAGAATCCACCGTCGAGCGCATCCTGTCGCTCGTCGAGGAGGCAACGGACAAAAAGGCCACGACCGAGGCGTTCATCACACGCTTTGCCCGTTGGTACACGCCCGCCGTCGTCATCGGCGCGCTGCTGCTCGCCATCGTCCCGCCGCTCGTGACAGGCGATCCGTTCGCGGGCTGGATCTACCGCGCGCTGACCTTCCTCGTCATCTCGTGCCCGTGCGCACTCGTCATCTCCGTCCCGCTCTCCTTCTTTGCGGGCATCGGCGGCGCGAGCCGCGCCGGCATCCTCATCAAGGGCGGCAACTATCTCGAGGCGCTCGCCAAGGCAGACACTGTCGTCTTTGATAAGACCGGCACGCTCACAAAGGGCAGCTTCAGCGTCACGGACGTTCTGCCCGCGAACGGGTTCTCAAAGGACGAGGTACTCTTTTACGCAGCGAACGCGGAACGCTACTCCACACATCCCATCGGCGTCTCCATCGTGCGCGCCTTCACCTCGGGCGGGCACTCGACGGAGGGGACGGACGTGCACGCCCTCGAGGAAAAGGCGGGGCGCGGCATCTCCGCACACATCAACGGACGCATCATCCTCCTCGGGACGGTGGACTTCCTCAAGGCAAAGAACACCAAGGATATGCCCGCCATCCCGCACGTCGGTGCGGTTTGCCTTGCCATCAACGGACGCTATGCAGGCGTCGTCCACATCGCCGACGAGGTGAAGGATGATGCAAAGGTCGCGGTCAGCGCCCTCAAGGAGCGCGGCATCGGCGAGACCGTCATGCTGACGGGCGACTCGAAGTGGATCGGCACATCGGTCGGCAAATCGCTCGGCATCGACACCATCCACGCCGAACTCCTCCCGCAGGACAAGGTCGCACAGGTCGAAGAACGCCTTGCGGGTCGTAAGGAGGGCGCAACGCTCGCCTACGTTGGCGACGGCATTAACGACGCCCCCGTGCTCGCGCGCGCGGACGTCGGCATCGCGATGGGCGCGCTCGGCTCGGATGCCGCGATTGAGGCGGCGGACGTCGTACTCATGACCGACGAGCCGAAGAAGATCGCAACCGCGATCGACATCGCACGCAAGACCATGCGCATCGCCTGGCAGAACATCATCTTTGCCATCGGCATCAAGGGCATCGTCCTCGTCCTCGGCGCACTCGGCATGGCGGGTCTCTGGGCGGCAATCTTCGCCGACGTCGGCGTCACCGTCCTCGCCATCCTCAACGCCATGCGCGCACTGCATGTGAAAGAATAAATCCAAAAACGAACCCGGCAGCATCGACACCGAATCGTCGATACTGCCGGGTTTTTTCTATCACATTAAAATAAATCAGTATGTGATCCTGTTCTTGTTAGATACAAAATCAGTTCTTTCTCAAGAATCTCATAGACTAAAAGCCAGTCGGGTGTAATATGACATTCCCTACATGACGCATAGTTACCGGTAAGCGCATGGTCTCTGTTCTTTGGTGGAAGCCCCTCACCGTTCGCAAGCTTTTTAATAATCTCAGTCAGGAGATCTATATTGTAACCTCGCTTTTGTATACGTTTCAGATCCTTTTGAAATTTTGTCGTTGGCCGTACGGTATATTTCACGCCAACAGCTCCCGCATCATCTCATCGACATCCGTATACGTTTTTCCGAGAGAGGGATTCTCCTTCATACGTCGAACTTCCTCAATCGCCTCTAGGGTTTCCGCATTCGGCAGAGAATCTCCCACATCGAAGGGGATGCGATACTCGCTCACCGTCTTCCACGCAAAAAGATTAAACGCTGTCGTCATGCTGATACCCATATCGCTGCAAAAATCATTAAACGCCGTTTTCAGATCTCTATCCATGCGAATGCTCACACTCGTCTGCGACACCATGATCACTCCTTCCTTATCATCAGTGTAAAACAGCTTGAAGATACTGTCAACATACAGCTAAAAGCCGCATATTATCCCCTTCGTCCGGAGGACAAACGATGCGGAAGCAGCACGAAACTCCAGCATCATCATCTTTATACGGATAGTAAGTGACGCGGAAGTTTGGATGCAGAACAAGGAACAAGAAAAATCCAAGGGCAGGCGTAGTTAAGACCTACGTCAACTGCAGGATTTTTCGCAGTGACACAGCTATGCGCCAAAATCCCGTGTCACACCTCCCCCTCTATAAGCAACGCTAAGTGACGTGCAAGCTTGGATGTATAGCTAGGCATGAGGAGAATACAAGCGAAGGCGTAGTTAAAAGCTACGTCGAGCGCAGTATTCGACGAATAACGACGCTAGACGCCAAGATCGCACGTCACGCCTCTCCGCGGCGACCATGGTACAGACACCACGGCTCCTCCGCCATATAATCCCCGCCGTGATAATACGCGGCGCGGGCGCGGCATCCGCCGCAGGATTTCTTATAGCTGCAGGAGCCGCATCCGCCGCCGTAGTCGAGTGTGCGGAGCTTTTGGAACACTTCGTTCTTTGCCCAGATCTCATCGAACGGGGTCTCGCGCACGTCGCCGAGTTCACGGTTGAGATAGGCACAGGGCTGCACCTTGCCGCGCGGACTGATGATGCAGTACGTCAGTCCCGCCAGACACCCGCGCGTGAAGCGCGTCGGCGTGCCGATCTGATCCGCGATGCGCAGGAACTGCGGCGCGCAGGTCGGTTTCAACTCGATGTCCACGGTTTCCTGTTTTTTCATGATGCGCGTGAGGACGTCCTCGTACGCCTCGGCGCGCAGCGACTCCTCCTCGATGGTCTCGGCGCGTCCTGTCGGCACGAGGAAGAAGAAATGATGCGCCTTCGCACCGATCTCGACGGCAAAATCCGTCATCGCCTCGAGTTCATGCTGGTTCCAGTCCATGACCGTTGTGTGGATCTGAAACGGCAGTCCGACCGCGCGGCAGTTCTCCATGCCGCGCACCGCACCCGTCCAGCCGCCCGGATACGAGCGGAACGTGTCGTGCTTCTGCGGGTCGAGCGAGTCGAGCGAGATACCCATGCCGCACGCGCCCGCGTCCTTGAGCGCCTGTGCCATCGTGCGGTCGATCAGCGTGCCGTTCGTGCCAAAGACGGGGATCAGCCCCAGTCCGCGCGCGTAAGCGACCAGCTCGATGATGTCGGGGCGCGTCAGCGGCTCGCCGCCCGAAAAGATCATGATGCGAAAGCCCGCCTTTGCGATCTCGCGCAGAAGCTTCTTTGCCTCCTCGGTGGAAAGTTCCTCCTCCGCACGGCAGCCCGCGTCGCGGTAGCAGTGCGCGCAGTACATATTGCACGCGTTCGTCGTGTTCCACGAGATAATCTTCACTCCGCCGCCCGCAACACCCTGCGGATGTCCGCCCGGTCGACCGCCGGGATGTCCCGCTCCGTGCGGGTGTCCCCCGGGGTGCCCGCACGGATGCCCCGGAGCGTGCGGATGACCCGACCCATGAGGATGATGCACCGCAGGCATGCCCGGATGTGCGCTCCCCCCGTGTGGACAGAACACCTCTTTGCACACTGCGGATGCCGCACACGCCTCCGGCGCGCTCACAGAGCCGCCTCCCGAAGACCGATCTCCTCATCCGTCAGATAGCAGGACGGATCGGACTCCCAAAAGTCTCCCGTCCGCGCCTCGGCGCGCGTGCGGAAATTCCCGTTGCACCAACTGAGATATTGGCATTTCGAGCAGCGCCCCTTCAGCAGCGGCTTCCTGTCCTTCAGCCCCGCGAGAATCGGGTGCGTCATATCCTGCCAGATCTCGCCGAACGGTCGATCGCGCACGTTGCCGAAGGTATGATGCTGCGTGAACTGATCAGGATGCACATAGCCGAGCGGATCGACCTCACCGAACGCGATGCCCGAGCGGTTGCCGCCGTTCGCCCCGATGAGCCTGCGGATCTGCTCGGCGCCGGCGTCGTTGCCCTCCGCGAGCGCCTTGATATACATATAGACCCCATCGCAGTGGTTGTCGACGGTCAGAATCTCCTTTTTGAGTCCGCGCTCTTCAAAATCCTTTGTCCGCGCGATGATCGTGTCCATCGCGCGGCGCGACTGCTCCGCCGTCACGTCCTCATCCATCATCTGACCGCCGCGCCCGGAGTAAACGAGATGATAGAAGCAGACGCGGTTGATGCCCTTTTCCTCGATGAAGTCAAAGATTTTATCGAGCTCCATGATGTTGTGGTGGTTGATGGTAAAGCGCAGCCCCACGCGCTGCCCGACCGCGACGCAGTTCTCGATGCCCTCCATCGCGCGCCGGTACGCGCCCTCGACGCCGCGGAACATATCGTTCACATCCGCGAGCCCGTCGAGCGAGATACCGACGTAGCCGACGCCGAGATCCTTGATGCGCTGCGCGACCTCGCGTGTGATGAGCGTCCCGTTCGTCGAGAGCGTCGGCCGCACGCCCTTGTCGCGCGCATACGCCGCCAGCTCGAAAAAATCCGGACGGATCAGCGGCTCGCCGCCCGAAAAGAGCAATACGGGCACGCGAAAATCCGCAAGCCCGTCGATGAAGCGTTTCGCCTCCTCCGTCGTGAGCTCTCCCGCGTATTTCTGCCCGTCCGATTCCATATAGCAGTGGCGGCAGCGCAGATTGCAGGTGCGCGTCGAGTTCCAGACGACGACGGGTCCCATGCCCTCCGCCGCGCCGTTCCTCATGCGGTGCGCGTTATGCCCGTAGCGCAGCGCATCGCCGTAGTGCTCGTCCATAAAAAGTAATTTCGTTACGCTGATCATGTGGAGCCCCTATCCTAAAATACAATACACAGAACTAGGTTATGCCTCATTGCTCGCCCGGATGCCGTCGAGCAAGAGCTTTGTCTTGAGCGCGATATTTTCTTGAAACGAGAGATCGAGCCGGCTAAACGCCGCCGCCTGATAGAGCGAGTGGAACATCTCCGCGATGAGATCCACGGGCACGTCGCGGCGAATCTCGCCCGCCGCCTGCCCCTGCGCGATGATCTCCGTAAAGATCTGCTTGATCTGCGGTGTCATACGTCCGCCGCCGGGATGCCCCCCTTGGTGCGGATGCGGCGCGTCCACGGTCTCCGCACCTCCATGCCCCCCCGTCTCCGTATCCTGGGGTCCCGCATGTCTGGATGCCGCGAGGAACAACGGCATCACAAAGCGATTTTCATCGAGGAACTTTGCCGTCACACGCGCACCGACCTCAAGGAGCTCGAGCGCAGTGCGATCCGCCGCCCGCGCCTCGGTGAGCGCCATACGGATGGCATCGCCGAGCCGGCTAAGAAGCGAGAACAGGAGATCTTCCTTCGACGTAAAATAATTGTAAAACGTCCCGATCCCGAGATCCGCTGTCCTCATGATGTCCGCAACCGACGTATCCTTGTAGCCGTTCTTCGAGAACTCGCTGACCGCCGCCTCGAGAATCATCCTGCGCGACTGCATCTTCTTGCGCTCGCGCCGTCCCATCATCGTCTCCAACAAAAGTCCACCCTTTCTTCAAATCCTTACATGCGTATTATATAGGAAAAAACTTCGTTTGAAAAGCAAAAAATGAATCCCATTCATATTTTCATTCTCAATTAGTCGATTGAAACAGCCAAATCCAAGGCAACAAAAAAACGCCGACCAAAGTCGACGTCCATACGTTCATCAAAATGGTGACCCAGGAGGGATTCGAACCCCCGACCCTTTGATTCGTAGTCAAATACTCTAATCCAGCTGAGCTACTGAGTCACGTTGTCTTGCGACGGTGATTATATTAGCATCTTTAGAAGAACGTGTCAAGGGAAAATTTTTCATACAGGCACCGCCGCATCCTCTTGCAGGTACCGGAATCAAGCGTTCCACACATCCTACACCGCGGCTTCGTTCCCATGCGGACGGATTGGTGACGAGACAGGGGAGGTTCTATCGCCCGTCTCCTCCGCTGCGAAAAAATGCCAACGTCCGATAAACACTCTCCAAGTCGCTCCCCGTATGGCGCAGGAATATTTTCAGAACCAGATAGAGCGCATCCAGCCTGCCGAAATACGCAAATGCCCGTGCGGCATAGTGCGGCTGTCTGCCGGCATAAGTGCGGAACGCCGTTTCCGCAAGGCGATTGGCATCCGCACCGGCTTCCTTGAAGATGCTCTGCACAAAGAGCAGCACGTCGCGCAGGATACGTTTTTCACGCGGAAGCCCTATAAGGATCCCGTCCTCAAAATCAATCAGCATCACGCGCGTGCCGTCCCACATCATATCCTTGAGCGCAGGACGCCCGTGGTGCAGTCCCAAAGCATGCAAATGCGCCAAATCTTCCGCGCCGGAAGCCAGCATCGCTTCCTTCTGCGAGAACGGCACATCCGCTCTCCCCACGAGTTCCGATACCCGTGCGCCGCAGTCGGCAAGCGCCAGCCAGCCGTCCCCGGAGGCATATACTTCCGGCACCCCGACACCGCGCCGCGCGAGCCGCTCCAGACGTCCCGTCTCAAAATGCAGTGCCTTTTTCCCATTTGGATTTACCCCCGGCTGCAAAATTCCAAGTCCCAGCACGAGGCATGCGCAGCGCGCGAACCGCAGCCAACGCTCGTTGCGCACGGACTCTGTCTGTTTGCCCCAGATTTTTCGCCCTTCGTATATAAACCAGAAAATGCGCTTCTCCGGGTGTTTTTTTAACTCTTCGCCGATGCGTATGTTCAGGTCTCTCATCTCTCCTGCCTCATTGATACGCATCTCCATCACTTCCTTATGCTGCCGACAGACTTTCCGGAGGAGGAATCACGCCGTATTGCCCAACAGCGTGCCCCGTTACGCCGGTTCTCCCCACACACCGTCACGAAAAAGGCGCGTCAGCCGCACGGAAACAAGGTCGCCGCGCGTGACGGGAGCATCGGTGTAGACGCGGATATAGGTGTCCGTGAGCCCGTCCGTAACGCCGTGCGCCGTCGTTTCAAATAGGACATCCGTGACCGTGCCGAGCGCTGCCCGGTGATAGCCTACAGCGAGTTCCTCAGCGAGCGCCTGCATCCGCGCCGCGCGTTCCTTGCGTATGGGCGCGGGCACTTGATCGGGACGCCGTGCGGCGGGCGTTCCCCTCCGCGCGGAGTACGGGAACACATGCATCCGCGCAAAGCCCATCCGACGCACGAAATCAAGACTCTCCTCGAACTGTGCCTCCGTCTCGCCCGGGAATCCCACGATGATGTCCGTCGAGACCGCAACGCCCGGCACGGCGCGGCGTACATCCTCGATGAGACGTGCGAACGCCGCCGTATCATAGTGGCGGTTCATCGCGGTAAGAACGCCGTCGCTCCCCGCCTGGAGTGGCAGATGCAGGTGCGCTGCAAAGCGCGGCTCGGTGCGGATGAGCTCGAGCAGATCGTTCGACAGCTCGACCGACTCGAGTGAACCGAGCCTCAGGCGCCTCAGCTCCGGCAAAGAGAGTGCGGTACGGCAGGCATCGGCAAGCGTCGGGCGCCCGGGGAGGTCGATGCCGTACGCGCCGAGGTGAATGCCCGTGAGGACGATCTCATGGAATCCTGCCGCTGCGATCCGCTCCGTTTCGCGCCGCACGGCGGCGAGCTCACGCGATTTGACAGGGCCGCGCGCATAGGGAATGATGCAGAACGTGCAGAAATTTTGACAGCCGTCCTCGATCTTGAGAAATGCACGCGTGCGCTGCGGCATGTGCGCGAGCGGGATATCCTCGAACGTCCGCGCCTGCATGATGTCCGTGATCTGCCCCGAGATGCCGCTCTCCGCGCGCATTGCCTCCTCCACATAGTCGACGATCTGTGCGCGTTCCTTCGTCCCGATGACGACGCGCACACCCTCGAGTGCGCGAATCTCCTCTGGCGCGACCTGCGCATAGCAGCCGCAGACCGCGATACAGGCGCGCGGATTCGTCCGTGCCGCGCGGCGGATGATCTGGCGCGACTTGCGGTCGCTCAGATGCGTCACTGAGCAGGTATTGACGACATAGACATCTGCGGATTCCTCGAACGGCACGACATCGTAGCCGCGCGCGCGGAACAGTCCCTCCATGGTTTCCGTTTCAAATTGATTGACCTTGCAGCCGAGCGTCATGAATGCAACTGCGCTCAAGACGCACCTCCTCCCGTTCATTATATTACTATTGTACCACAAAGCCGCTATGAACAATAAATTTTTTCTTTCCAAAGTGATGACATTTCCTAAAAATGCGATATAATAAGTACAAGAAATTGTTCCCATGCCATAGACCACGGAGGGGGGATATTTATGGCGAGCATTTCACAGATGACCGGAGCGGCACGCTCCATCTATTCGTCGCTTTACAGCAATAGCTCACGCATGGACGCGACCGCCGCGCTCTTCGGAGGGAATACGAAGCGCGGATCGTCGAGTCTGTTTTCCGCGCAGTACCGCGCGCAGGATTCGAGCGCACAGGAACTGAACTCGATTTTTTCGATCGCAAATCAAGCGGCACAGCTCCGCAAATCCTATGCCGAGAGCAGTTCGAAGTTCTACAAGGAATACGATTCGAACATGAAGGATCTGCGCAAATCTGCGGGCACGGTCAAGACAATGAGCTACGAACTTGACAGCTCCGATATCAGGGCGAACGCAGACGGCTCCAAGACCTACAGCGACCGCCTGAAAACAGCGATTGGGAATGTCAAAGACCTCGTCGCGCAGTACAACGAGACGAACGCGTTTCTCGCGGAGAATAAATCGGCAGGTCCCGGCGTACAGCGCCTCGCTGCCGATTTCTCGGATACGACGTACAAGGCGGATTCCTATGCCAAGATGGGCATTACCGTCAACGCAAAGACGGGGCAAATGACGGTGAATGAAAATCAGCTCGCGCGCGCACTTACGAGTTCGCCGGCACAGTCAGAGGCGATCCTCGGAAAGGACGGTCTCGCCGGACGCGCAGATCGTCATGCACAGCTCGCACAGAGTTCGCGCAGCCGCGTGCTGCCGACCATGCAGGAATCCATCGGCAAGCAGCTCAGCTATGCGGAAGGACTGCTCACAGGCGGCTCGCTCAGTACGATGTCGCGCTACTCGAACATGCTGAACCTGTTCAGCATCTATGTATAAGGAGAAATAGGGAATGGATCTCACAATGGATATTGCACAGATGTCGGTCAATATGCATCAACAGCAGGACATGCAGAGTCTCGGCATTGCCGTCGCCAAGATGGCGATGAACGCGAGCGACGACGCGCTCGAACTCCTTGAGGAGACCACGGCAAGCGTCGATCCGAACCTCGGCAATGTCGTCGACGTGTCTGCCTAAGGATCATATTTGACGAAACAATGCAAGCAAAAATCCCCAACCGCCGCGTACGGTTGGGGATTTTTTATGGATCATTTCGAGATGTGGCCCTGTGCCGTCTGATAAACAAGATCGTCCGCCCGTATGCCGATCACGATGATCACCATCCGCTTCTCCGTGCGCAGCAGGCGATAAACAATGCGAAGACCTTGCCCTCTGAGCTTGATTTTAAGCAGTCCCGCAAGCGCGGTGCCGGCGACATTCCCGAGTGGCTTCCCGTAGCCGCCCTCCGTGTTCGGCAGCGGATTTTGTCGTACCTTTTCAATTGCCTTGACGGCGATCTGCCGTTGACTGCCGTCAAGACGCGCGAGATCGTCGGCGGCTTCCGGCAGAAAATCCACCGCCCATTTCATTCGAATACAACCTCGTCGCCGTCCTCACATGCCGCAGGCGACATCCCCATATTTTTGCAGACCTCTTCGAACGGGATACACTTCTTTGCATCGAAGTCGCGCAGTCGCTCCGCTGCGAGCCGGGCGAGCTGCATCTCGTGCAGTTCCTCGCGCATCTCTTCATATTGCTGCGGAGAAAGCAGCACGCATTCCGGCGCATTGTTCTTGATCACGACCGCCATACCCGACCGCTTGACTTCGGAAAAGATTTGTCCCGCCTTCCCGCGGTTGAACGCGGTGATGGGCACGGTCTTATTGAGCGGTGCCGCTTTTGCCATGCGATCCCTTCTTTCCTAGGGATATTATATCAAAAAGCAGCGAATATATCAACAAATTCATCGATATTCTGCTCGCTAAACAGACGCGCCCCGCATTTTCCCAAACCGAAAACAAAAAAGCTGCCCGATGCGCATTCACCGGCGATTGCGGGGGCAGCTATTTTAATGTCTCTTTACCGATTCTTCTTTCGGAACTCCTCCATAAATGCGGCAAGTTTTTCGACGCCTGCAAGCGGCATGGCGTTGTAGATGGAGGCGCGCATCCCGCCGACGCTGCGGTGTCCTTTGAGCCCCGCGAGCCCACGCTCCTTGGCTTCGGCGACGAATTGCTCCTCGAGCGTGGGACTGCCGAGCCGGAACGTGACGTTCATGCGCGAGCGGCTTCCCTCTGCCGCGTGCCCGCGATAGAACCCGTCCGAGCCGTCGATGACGCCATAGAGGAGCGCGGCTTTTTCCGCATTGCGCCGCCCCATCTCGGCAAGTCCGCCCTGCGCCTTGATCCACGCGGCGACCTTGCCGACCATGTAGATGGCGAAAACGGGCGGCGTGTTGTAGAGCGAGTCGTTCTTTTGAAACGTGCTGTAGCGCAGCATCGTCGGCAGCTCGGCGGGACTGGTTTCGAGGAGTGACTTTTTCGCGACGTTCAGCACGACGCCCGCAGGGCCGAGATTTTTCTGTACGCCCGCATAGATGAAGTCGTAGCGCGCAAAATCCCACGGGCGCGAGAGGATGTCCGAGGACATATCGGCAAAGAGAGGGATTCCGTTCGTCTCGGGCGTATAGTGATACTCCGTGCCGTAGATCGTGTTGTTGAGACAGATGTGGAGATAGGCAGCATTCGGCGCGATATTCAGCTCCTCCTGCGCGGGCACGCGCGCATAATCCTCCTCCTTCGTCGAGGCGGCGACCGTGCCGACATCGAGCCGCACCGCCTCCTCATACGCCTTCTCCGCAAACGATCCGGAGAGTGCGTAGCTGCCGGGATGCGCCACCGAGGCAAAATTCAGCGGGATGAGCGCAAAGGTCTGGCTCGCTCCGCCCGCGGTAAATACAATGTCATAATCCGCGCCAAGCCCCATCAACTCGAGAATGTCCGCCTTTGCCCGCGCGTGTACCTCTTCGTACGCAGGCGCACGGTGACTGATCTCAAGGATGGACATGCCCGTCCCGCGAAAATCCGGCAGTTCCTCCTGCACCTCGCGCAGTACCTCTTCGGGCAGAACGGCGGGACCGGGGTTAAAATTATAAATGCGTTCGTTCAAAATATTTCCTCCTCGCTTATCCGTGCTTCACTCCGGATCGTCCGCATCGCCCGCGCACTCCACGCGCGTCATGCGGATCTCGGCGACGCGCGCACGATCCATCCGCCGCACCTCGAATGTAAATCCGTTCCAATCACATGTCTCACCGACGGCAGGAATGCGCCCGATCTGCGCGGTGACGAATCCGCCGAGCGTCTGAAAATGGTCGTGATCCTCGTCGGGAAGCTCTTCGATGCCGAACTCCTCCTTGAACTCGTCGATCGGATACAGCCCGTCAAAGATCCAGCTCGCCCGCTCTTCCTCACTCATGCGAGCGCCCGTCGGCGCATCGCCGTCCTCGCTGCCGATGATCTCCTCCATGATGTCGTCCATCGTGATGAATCCGACCACGCCGCCGTACTCGTCGAGCACGACCGCCTCGTGGATGTCGCCGCTGCGGAACTTCTCGAGGACGCGCAGTCCCTCCATCGTGCGCGGCACAAAGAGCGGCTTTTTGATGTAGTCGGCAGGGTCGATGCTCTTGCCGTCGAGCATCGCGTCAAGAAGCTCCTTTGCATAGATCACGCCGCGAAAATCGTCCAGGTTCTCATACGCAACCGGGAACACGTCGTGCGGCGTCCTGCGGATAATGCGCAGCTGCTCACGCCGCGGCTCCGCCAAATCGATCCACGCGATACGTGTGCGCGGCGTCATGAGTGCGGACGCAGTCTGATCGCTCATGTGGAAAATACGATCCACCATGTCCTGCTCCGCCTTCTCGAACGTGCCGTCCTCCGTCCCCTGCTCCATGAGATCCTTCACCGCATCCTCCGTCGCAGCGGCGCGATCCTGCGGACTGATGCCAAAGAGCAGCAGGAGCCCGCGCGAAACCGACACGAGCGCCGCGCTCGGCAGCGACGTGAGCCGCGTCAAAAGGCGGATGCTGCGGTGACTGCGCAGGAGAATGTCCTCCGGGCGGCGCAGCGCGATCTCCTTGGGCAAAAAATCGCCAAAGAGCAGCGTCAGCGCGGTCATGACGACGATGCTCAGCACGAGCGCTGCAGCAAAGACCTCCATCCCCGGCAAGAGATGTGCGAGGAATCGCCCGAACGCTGGCGCAACGAGCAGTCCCATACCAAGCCCGATGAGGAGACTCATGCAGGTCACGCCCGCCTGCGCCATCGCGATGGGCTTTTCCGGATGCTCGAGCAGCGCGAGCGCCGCCGCCGCATCGGGATTGCCGTCGAGCGACAGCTTTTCGAGACGTCCGCGGTGCGAGCCCGTCAGCGCCGTCTCGATCTGCGAAAAATACGCGTTCGCCGACAGACACACAACGAGCAATACGAAACAGACAAGATCCGAAGCAGAACTATCCAAGAGGAAGCCATCTCCTTTGATCGAGAAGAAATATCCTTGTTGTCACAGCGGCTGCGCGCCGTGCTTCATGCACTCTCCCCGCCCATAAACACACGAAAATTCACCGGCTCCGCCCCCGCCGCGCGGAATGCGTCGTGCACCTCCGGTGCGCAGACGGCGCGCAGCTCCGCCTCGAAGTCGTGATCCCAGAGGCACGCGGGGATGAGAACGGCATTGTCCGTGCCGGGATGCATCATGACCTCGGTCACGCCGTCCACAGATGCGCGTACAATCTCTGTGAGAACGCGCGTATCCACAGCCTCGCCCGCGACGATGCCGGCGAAGCGATCGGGCGTCCGTATTCCGCGCCGACGCGCCATGACAGCCGCGCGGCGCGCGAGCACCGACAGCCCCGCGCGCCCGACGAGCTGCCCGACGCCGCCGAACGCCCCCGCAAAGAGCGGTGCACGCGGCGCTCGCATCGCAGGTATCGCGGCGGCGGTGCAGAGGTCGAGCACGATGTCTATAACGCCCGGCAGGACGTGCATGTGCTGATGACTGTCCGCGTGCGTCGGTCGGATGCCCGCCGTCTCCACACGACGCAGCTGCGCCGCGAGCTCGGCGCGCACCTCATCAAGATTGACCTGCCCGCGCAGGAGACGCACGGCAAAGGCGTTGTGATCGTCATAGAAGACGCCCTCTGCCATCACGAGCGAGGGGATCTCTGCGGGCGGCAGGACGGGAGTACCGTTGACGAGCGTCAGGTGGATGCCGACGCCGAGCGCGGGGATCCGCTGTGCAAGCAAGACCGCATCGTCAAACGCCGCGCCGCCCGGCATCAAGGTCGCCGAGCGCAGCACACCGCCATGTACGCCGCGCTCCACCGCGCGGTTGATCAGTACATGCCGACCAAAATCGTCCGCATTGACAATGATCCGCTTCAAAACTCTCTGCACCGCCGTTTCCTTCCCCGTGTTTCAGCAAAATTACCGTTTATTATACCGCAGAGCGCCGCTCCCGTCCACCCATCGCGCCGTTTCCATGCACAGGAGCGCATCCGGGGGCATTTTTATGCACACGCGATTATATCCGGTCGACGGAGCATCGTCATGTATTCGCAGGCAGCCTGTCGCTCCGAACCTTTACCATCGCGACCAAGCTCCGCTGCCGAAGATGATCCCTCCCGTGATCGACGCGCCGCGCGTGCCGCCGCTCACCGCATCCGGCACCTCTG
Source organism: Selenomonas sp. FOBRC9 (assembly GCF_000287655.1). Lineage (NCBI taxonomy): Bacteria > Bacillati > Bacillota > Negativicutes > Selenomonadales > Selenomonadaceae > Selenomonas > Selenomonas sp. FOBRC9. The sequence continues at coordinate 3,882 of NZ_ALJR01000040.1, read as the reverse complement.
CCGACACATAGACGCCCGTATCCGTCAGACCTGCGACAGCGAGCACTGCCTTGTCGCGAAGCTCCCGATACGTCTTGCGGTCAATTTCCGCCGAAAACTCCTGCGACGCCCCCGGCTCAATGGCAAACGTCTGGAATGCCTGCGTAAACGCCATCGTATTTGACCAGCGCCAAATCTCCTTCCCCTTTGCATCAAGCAGCGCAAAATCATAATCCTGCCCCGTCGGATGCTCGACCATATAGAGGCTCTCCCCCTCGTTGTGCACCTTGAGTTTCAGCAGCAGCCGCCCGCCTTTTTCCTCAACGGTCAGCTCCTCGGAAACATCATGCACGCGTACGCCCGCATAAGAGGTGCGCTGCAGCCGCGCCCCTCCGTGATGTCCCGCCGGGAACGTAATGCCGATACCGCCCCCAATCCCCGCCTCAGCCGGATGCACAGCAAACGTCGAAGGTATGGTGATTAACGACGCAATCAGTGCAATGCCGAATCTTTTTTTCGTTATTTTCATAGGACAATCCTTTCTGCGTACAAAAATTGGATATGCTTATTAAATTCGACGACGCAGAGAAATTTACCTTTTTGATATGCAGAGGATCTGCCGTGCGCTTTTATATAAGGAATTTACACACTTTACTTGACAAACCTATTTTTTTGTCAAAGATTCTCCCGAGCTCGTTCAGTGCATTGCTTGTGTCTCTGCTAAGGTCTGAAATGTCTTGATTCGGGTTTTCGCGCACGTCAATACTGCCCGGCACGCTGCCGTACCGGGACAGGAAAATAGTTTTTAGGACTGAAGCGGTATCAATCGGATATTCCTTGCGCCTTCAAGAACGCCGCCGTTATATCCTCTTGCAGCTGATATCCAACCGTAAGAAAATCTTTGAGTTCTTTGTAATTACGAAAGACAGGCATCGAGTATGTTTTTTCCGGTTTGAACAGAAAACGCTCTAAATTGATAAGTCGATCACCGGCATAATACTTCTTGTCTCTCCTAGCATACCACATCAGATCAATCATACCGTATTTTGTATCTATGTGATACCAAAACTCATAAATCCCGTGCTTGTTTGTTGAGCGAAAGAAATTTTCACTCTTCCAAAACTTTACATTTTGATACCCCACCTCCGAAAGAATCTCTAGTACGCGTTTGTTGTCATAGTTCTCAAAGCTGTTCTTTGCACCAATAGCATATGGTATGCAGAGTGCCTGGTAGCGCTCCACAAAGTTGATGCTGCTCAAAATATCTCTCATTTCGTTATCCGAAATTCGTTCCATAATCTATTCCTCCCGAAATCGGAGTGGATTTTCCCTTTGCTGTAGGAAGCGCTGTTCTCTATATTGATATCTGTGCCAATCGATGATCACAGGATGAATTTTACAAGCCAACCTGCATGATAAGGCGACGATTATTTATGTCATCTTCATGCGTGAATACGATCTCGTCCACTGCAATGTTTCGTCTGTAAGATATACATCTTCCGGGAAAAAATGCGCATGATCCAAAAACAAATTGTAATCTACACGCACCATAGTTTTCTTCCCAAATTTCCAATAGTCTTTGATATAAATCAAATCCTTAGAATGATTGTCCCAAAAGATTAGCACTTGTTTCAATTTACTTCTATATTTCTCAATTTGCTCTTCGTGGATAAACGTCGGAGACTTTAAACAGTCCCACAAATATCCCGTACAGCACAAGCCGTCAGAAAATTCTTCTAGTGTTTCAATTCGTTCTATATAGTATTTAGAGTATGTATTGATATATTTATCAATATATTTCCTTCGATATTCATCTACTTGGCTCTGATTCAGTATTTGCATGTGTTTTTTAAAATTTTCCAGTTCCATATGGTCTGACTACCTCCTGTATTCTTATCATACCCTTTTTCCCGGTTGCTGTAACATAATTAATATGTGGATATGAATGGTGACTATTAAACCCTTCTGGATGTGCCCCTCTGCCCTTAGCTCACGATTTGTGCCGTGCCGGGGTCATGCTTGGCAATTTTGTCGATTTCCTTGATCACGGCTTCGTTCAGTCCCGCACCTACGGCACCCGAAGTGAAGCCCGCGCCCGTGACACTGCTCATGATGCCGCCGATGGCTGCGTGAACAAGGATCTTTCTGCCGCTCCCGTCGTCTTTCATGTTATGGGCGAGTCGGTATGCCTCTTCGCCGAAGACGGCGGCGAGCTCCTGCTGCTCTTCGATCGTCTTTTTGTCGAAGAATAAATCCTATTTAGAAAGAATTAAATATAACTCATAGATAAGTAATCCTGCTCCGACAAGCATCCATATAGCACCAATTATCCATAGAGATGCACCTCTGTCTATAAACATCTTGAAAGGGTAGATTTGTTTATCTTTCTCAGGCAACCTATCTACAGTTTCACTATTTAGGTATTTCATATATTTTCGGCAAGGATATGAACACATAAAAACTGACATTCCCATAATAATAATAACAATAGATTGTCCTATGTCTGTATGAATAAAATCACTTGATATATCAAGTGTATTTAAAAACATAGGAATGATTATTAATATGGGCAACAAAACTATTCCGAGTATACATTTAAAAAAATATATGCTCGCTTGATTTTTTTTGTATTTATCAAAAGCATCAAGTAAGACAATGATCATTAGTATCTGTAACGATATACATAGTAGTGGAAACATAAGCGTTACTCCTGATCATCTTTTTGGGAGTGTTCTTCCTTTTTTTCTTCATCTGTTTTTATCTTAAATTGCTCTTTTCGGACATAGTCTTTTATATAAGCTCCCGCAGTCCCTCCAACAATTCCACCGGTGTAACCTCCAACAAGTGCGCCAACACTGGCTCCAGTAATACCACCAAGTATTCCACCTGCTCCCCCGCCTACAACAGTTCCCTCGGGACCAACTATGGTTCCGGCAGCTCCACCAGTTAATACTCCGGAGCCTCCACCAACCAATCCGCCGATATATGTACCGACGTATGTTCCGGCAGCTCCGCCAGCTAGCCCGCTACCCAAGGGAATTAGATCCGATATCCAAGCCTTTGCTAAATCTCCGCCACTATATTTCTGATAATCTTCATGAAAATCTGTGATAGAAAAGATTGATCCGGACACACCGCCGGCTCTACCAAACCACCTGAAGCCTGTCTGTGCGGTTGATGGAATATACCCATGATCTCCAAGATAGCTATATTTTAATGATTCTGTTCCTGAGACAATATTTTGCAACGCCTCCTTCCCTAAAACTGGGTCATCGTTTTTAGAGCCTGTAGATAATGTTGGCGGCAATATAAAACTTGCTGTCCCATCTAATTCATATAGGGGGTTTCGATATTTCCTAAGGAATTTATATTCGTACCATAGGCGTGTGATTTTACTGCCATCGAAGGGGAAGTTTTCTATATCCTGCTTGAGCTCCGCTCTTTGCTTATCATAAATCTTAGTCCAAAATGCAATAACGGCTGCTTTTTCTTCTTCTGTTTTTGCTGCTGCCAGTTCCCTCCGCATACGGTTGTACTGATTTACAAGAAGATAGTTCCACTTCGTCCCGCTTGCCGCTGCACTCGCACCCGCCGCTGCGTTCCCGCCGGCCGCCTTGGCTGCCGCCGCACCGACGATAGCGCTCACGATTTGTGCCGCGCCCGGGTCATGCTTGGCAATCTTATCGATTTCCTTGATCACGGCTTCGTTCAGTCCCGCTCCTACAGCACCCGAAGTGAAGCCCGCGCCCGTGATGCTGCTCATGATGCCGCCGATGGCTGCGTGAACAAGGATCTTTCTGCCGCTCCCGTCGTCTTTCATGTTATGGGCGAGTCGGTATGCCTCTTCGCCGAAGACGGCGGCAAGTTCCTGCTGCTCTTCTATTTTCTTTTTGTCAAAGATTC
>NZ_ALJR01000039.1:0-174978 GCF_000287655.1 Selenomonas sp. FOBRC9 | reverse complement strand
CGGCATGGTACGACGCTTTATCCCAAAGGGGACCGATATTGCTTGCCTCACGCCGGACACAATTCAACAGGTAGAGGACTGGATGAATAACCTCCCCAGGAAAATCCTCGGATACGATACACCCAAAGAGCGTTTCGATTCATATGTTGCTCAATTCGCTGCCTCGTAACTTTTTCCCTACTTGTCCCACTTGCTATTGCAATTTAGGGAAAAAACTAGAGGAGATATAAATGGATTCTATGAAAAATTTTATATTGTGTCGAGTTTGTAGACGGTCTCGGCGGTGAACAGCTCGTCCATGGCGAGCACGGGCTGCGGGAATGCGGGATTCGCCGGCGCATTCGGGAAGAACTGAGTCTCGAGGCAGAATCCGCTTCGCCGCGGGAAGACAATGCCTCCTTTGCCGGGCGGGGTATCCCCGCGCAGGTTGTTGCCGGTGTAGAACTGCACGCCGATGCGGTCGGTGTAGCAGGAGAGAATGAGCCCTGTTTTCGGGGCGGCTACACGCGCGGCTTTTTTGAGATGTGAGTACGGCTCGGGCGCAAAGTCGCCGCGCAGCACCCAGTTGTGGTCGTAGCCGTGCGCCATTTGCACCTCGTCGTAGTCCGCGTCGATGCGATCGCCGATGCGGTGCGGTTCGGTGAAGTCCATCGGTGTGCCTGCAACGGGGAGGATACGCCCGTCGGGGAGCGATTCTGCGTCCGCCCATGTGAAGGTATCGGCGCAGAGCTCCGCCGTGTGGTCGAGGACGCTCGGGGCGGTGCAGCCCTCGAGGTTGAAATAGCTGTGGTTCGTGATATTGCAGATGGTTTCGGCATCGCTGACGGCTTCGTATCGAATGGAAAGAGCGTCGTCATCCGTGAGGCGGTAGGTGACCTTTACCTCGAGATTGCCGGGGAAGCCGCCTGCACCGTCGGGGCTGACGGTGGTAAAACGGACGCCGTCGTGGACGATGTCCGCGTCAAAAAGATGTGTGTGCAGGCCGTGCGTTCCGCCGTGGATGTGGTTTTGTTTCTTTGACCCGCTGTTCAGCTCGAGCAAATAGGGACGTCCGCCGACGGTGATGCGTCCGCCCGCGATGCGGTTCGCGTGCCGCCCGACGACGGCGCCCATGTAGGCGGTGTCGCGCACATAGTCCTCGCCGCGGGTGTAGCCGAGGACGATGTCGATGGGATGTCCGTAGACGTCTTTTTCAAAGCGCACGAGGCGCGCGCCGTAGGTCGTCACGGCGACGCGTGTGCCGTTTGTGTTCGTCAATGTGTAGAGATCGATGTTTCGACCGTCGGGCATTTTGCCGAACGGCTCCAGCTTCAGTTCTGTCATGGCATTTCCCCCCGAAAACGTGACATACCGGTGAAAAGATGAAACAAATCAATATCTATTTTGATATAAAATTAGTCCGGCGGCACAGCCTGCACCCAGATAATTGCGCCGACGGGACAGTCCTCCGCCGCCTCGAGCGCGTCGTCGGTCTCTATGGACTCCGGCTGGCGCACGATCTCTGCGGCGCGCGCCGTGCGGTCGATACGAAAGACGGCGGGGAGGCGCTCGGCGCACATGCCGCAGGAGACGCAGAGGTCGGTGCGGATATGAAGCACAACTCTTTCCCCCTTCTCACGCATCTTTAGATTGTTCTTGATATTTTCATCGGGTATGTTTTAGCGCCGCTTGGGCATCCGCCCTGCTAAAAAAGCGGGGCTTAAAAATGGTTGCGGCGGATACCCAAACGGCACACGCGTTACGGCGCAATCCGCCATATAGCGCCGCGCGCCCTGTCTCATATGAAACAGAGCTGTTACACTTGCGCGTGCAACAGCTCCGTCTTGATCGTCAAATATAACACACACGCATAGGATACCTCATGCAGCACATGGCGTCTGTGAGAAAAGCAACAGGAGAAGAAATTTATCCTTCGGCGACGGCGCCTGTCGTATCGCCGAGCATTTTGTGCACATAGGCGCGGATGTCGACGCCGTGCTCCATCTTCATGACGTCGGCGAGGAGATCCTTTGCCTGCGTCGATGTGACGGAGCGGATCATCTCCTTGACGCGCGGGATGGACGGCGCGCTCATGGAGAGTTCGGTGATGCCCATGCCGAGCAGCAGCACGGCGGCGTACGGGTCGCTCGCCATCTCGCCGCACATGCCCGCCCAGATGCCGCGCTCGCGCGCACTTTGGATCGTGCGTTGGATGAGACGCAGGACGGCGGGGTTGAACGGGTTGTAGAGATGCGCGATCTGGGCGTTGCCCCGGTCGACCGCAAGCGTGTACTGGATGAGGTCGTTCGTGCCGATGCTGAAGAAGTCGACGTAGGCGGAAAGGAGCGGGGAGACGACGGCTGCCGCCGGGGTCTCGACCATGATGCCGACCTGTACATCATCGGAATACTCTTTGCCCTCGTGGGCGAGCTCGACTTTCGCCTGCTCGACGAGCTTTTGCACGCGCTGGATCTCGCTGACGCTGATGACCATCGGCACCATCATGGCGGCTTTGCCGTAGAGTCCCGCACGCAGGATCGCTTTGATCTGCGGCAGGAAGAGGTCGTGCCGGTCGAGGCTGATGCGCAGTGCACGGTAACCGAGGAACGGGTTCTCCTCGGGATCGATGTTGAGGTAGGGGAGCGGCTTGTCCCCGCCGATGTCCATCGTGCGGATGACGCAGATATGATCGCCGCATTTCTCGACGGCGGCGCGGTAAACTTTGAACTGATCCTCTTCGGTCGGGATGGTCGAGGAGCCCATGAAGATGAACTCCGAGCGGAAGAGTCCGACGCCCTCCGCGCCGTAGGTCAGCGCGTTGTCGACATCCATGTGGGTGCCGATGTTCGCCGTCAGCTCAATGCGCACGCCGTCCTTTGTGACGGCGGGGAGATCCTTGAGCGCGGCGTAGTGGGCGGCGAGTTTTTTCTGCTCGTCGATCTTCGTCTCATAGAGTGCACGCTCGGCTTCGGTCGGGCGGATGACGATGTCGCCGCGGCTGCCGTCGAGGATGACCTCGTCGCCGTCGCTGATGAGCTCGATCTTATCGCCGATGCCGAGGACGGTCGGGATTGCGCGCGCCTTGGCGATGATGACGACGTGGCTCGTCGCACTGCCCGAGCCCAAGATGACGCCCGCGATCTGATCTGTCGGCATTCCCGCGACGACGGACGGCTCGATCTCCTCACCGCAGAGAATGAGCTGTCCTGCGCCGGGCTCGGGTTCCTTGACGCCGAGGATATATTTGGCAATGCGCTTGCCCACATCGCGCAGATCGACTGCGCGTGCGGCGAAGTATTCATCCTCCATCTGCTCAAAGACCTGCGCCTGCTCGTTGGCGGCATCGAGGATGCCCTGCGGCGCACTGCCGCAGGCGTCGATTTTACTCCGGATATTGTCCGCCATCATGGGGTCCTGCACCATCATGCGGTGTGCCTCAAGGATCGCGGCCTGCTCCGCCTGATCCTCTTTGCGCAGGCGCTCGATGGTTGTGAGCAGGGTCTCCGTGACGGCTGCAATCGCCGCTTCCGCTTTGCTCTCTTCCTCCGCGAGCGTTCCCGGGTGGTAGGCGGCGAGATAGCCGTCGAGGTTTTGCCCCGCGAGCATGACTGTGCCGACGGCAATCCCCGAGATCACACCTTTTCCACGGATGGTCTCCGACATATATATCCCCCTCTTTTCTATGAAAATTCCCGATGAAAAAAGCGCCTCGGGGCAAAGCTGTGTACTGCAAAACCCCGGGGCGCCGGCATATGTTACTCTTCGCCGAATTTCGACTTGATGAGCCCTGCAAGCTCCGCGACCGCCGCTGCCTCGTCCTCGCCCTCGGCGATGATGGTGAGTTCGGTGCCCTTGACGAGCCCCATGCTCATCAGCATGAGGATGCTCTTGGCGTCAACCTTTTTGCCCTTTGCCTCGAGCTGGATCTTGGACTTGAACTTCGTCGCGGTCTGAACGAATACCGATGCGGGACGTGCATGGATGCCCGTCTTGTTCTCGATTGTCACCGTTTCCTGCGTCATATGAACCTCTCCCATCCGAAAAATGATAAGCACATATTCCCCATCGCGCCCGCATACAGCCGCGCACGGCGGCGTGCGGATGCAAATGAATGTCACGGTCATTATACTATAAAATACCCTCTAAAATAAAGGGTGGAAATAAAAATGTTTTTCAAGAATATTTTGCAGAAAAAGGAAGGATTTTTCTCATTCGTGTCGAAAGAGTTCTAGAATGCCTGTGCGGTGAATGCGGCATAGGAAACGCGGCGTGGAGATCGAAGGGAAAAAGGGGGAGGCGGCGCAGTGATGCAGATCCGGCTTTCCTCCGTTGTACTGGCGGCACTTCTCGGCGTCGGGCTTGTCGCGGGGCTGATCGCGTTTAGCCCTGCGCTGACGCGGATGTACTATGTGCATCTGGCGCTGCTGATCCTCGGTGCGGGCGCGTGTGTGACAATCTATAACCGAAGAGCCGCACATCGGGTGCGCCCGCGGGCAGATGCGGCACCGCTTGCCTTTGAGGAGGATCCTGACGCCGTGCCGGAGCCGATCACGGATGCGGCGGCTGCCGGAGCACCGTCCGCGGATCCGGCGGTGTGCATGGAACCGGAGCGCTCCGTATCGATGCACGATGCTGACGCTCCTGTCGATCACACGGCGGACGAAGCACGTTCCGCTGTGTCTCTTCCGATCCCTGACGTGCCCGCTGTCGCTGCGGCGGAGGAACGACTGCCGACCGATCTGGATGCGCTGCTTGACATCGCGTACGAGTCGGCGGCGCAGAACCCCGCGCATGCCATACGTGCGTACCGGGAGGCGCTCGCGCGGCATCCCGGAGACTCCTATATGCCGTATCTGGTCATTGAGCTCTCGACGCTCTACAAGAACATGGGCGACTACGGCGCGGCGCGCAGCCTGTTCAACCACGCGCTCACGCTGCCGAGCATCGCGCGGAACCCCGTCATGGTGCAGGAGTTCCAAAGATCCCTGCGGTACATGGACGCGCTCTCCCTTCTGCTTGCCCTGCGGGGCACGCCGACGCTTCCCTTTGGCGACGTGCCGAAGGATTTGATCGACGCGGCGAACCGACAGGCGGACGAGGCGCCCGCTTCCCACCCTTGACATTTTTGAAAAATGGAGGAATAGAAATGAAGAAAAGCGTTGACATCCTAGGACTTCCCGTCATCAGCATCACGGAGGGGCGTGAACTCGGCATGAGCAAGACCCTGCTCATCGATGCGCCGAACCGCGTCGTGGCAGCGGTCACGATCGAGGACGAGGACTGGTATCGCGGAGTCAAGCTCATTCCCTACGATAATGTCATTGCGGTCGGTGAGGATGCCGTTACGATCAACAACAGCGAGAATATCCTGACGCTCGATGCGGCGGGGGATTTTGAGACGCTGCTCGACGACAACATCCGGGTCATCGGAACGAAGGCGATCACGCGCACGGGCGTGATTCAGGGGATCATCTCCGAGATCTTCATCGGCGAGGACGGCAGCATCGAGAAATGCGAGATCACGACACCCGAGGGCATGACGTCCGAGGTTACGGCGGATCAGGTTTCCATCTTTGGGAAGGAAGTCACCGTGATCTCCCCGGAGGGCGATGCCGGAAAAAAATCTGACGCAGCGGCAGCACCGGCGGCACCCGCTGCGCCTGTGCCTGCGGTGGAAGAGCTCCCCGCAGTCGAGCCGGTCGTTGACATTCCCGCGGCAGAGCCCGCGCCTGAAGTCCCCGCGGCAGAGACTGCTCCCGTAGAGGAAGCTCCCATTGCAGAAGAAGCCCCTGCGGCTGAGTCCGCAGCGGAGGAGCTGCCCGCAGAAGAGCCGATCGCAGAGGTTCCTCCGGCAGAGGGGCCTGCACCGGAGCCGGTTGTTGAGAGTGCTCCGGCGGAGGAGCACGCTCCGGCAGAGCCTGCCCACGCAGAGGAGGAAAAGAGCGCGGAGCGTGTGAACGAGGATCGTCACCGCCGCTTCCTCCTCGGCAAGAAGGCGACGCGCACAATCAAGATGGACAACGGCGTTGTCATCGTTGAGGCGGGCGCGGACATCACCGAGGAAGTCCTGCAAAAGGCAAAGCTTGGGAATAAGTTCATTGAGCTGTCGATGAGTGCACAGTAACCGGCAGCCGGTGCTTGGAGGATTTTCTCCACAATATAAAGGGGAGCTGCCACGAGGCGGCTGAGAGGGGACGTGTGCGTCCCGACCCGCAACCTGATTTGGGTAATGCCAACGTAGGGATATACCGATGCAGTCGAACGCGGCTATGTCTCTTGGCATGGCTGCGTTTTTGTATCTGTATCGGACGGAGGTATATGATGGAGCGGCAGACAGGTCTCGGCGCGAATGCGCTGATTTGGTTCGGCGCGGGCGTATCGCTCGCGGAGATTTTAACGGGGACGTTCTTTGCTCCACTTGGGTTTGCGGACGGCGCCGCGGCGATCGTGCTCGGTCACATCGTCGGCTGTTTCCTGCTGTTCCTCGCGGGCGTGATTGGTGCGCGTGCGCGGCGGAGCGCGATGGAGACGGTGAAGATGGCGTTCGGCGGGCGCGGGGGGCAGCTCTTTGCCGTGCTCAATGTGCTCCAGCTCGTCGGGTGGACGTCGATCATGATCTATGACGGAGCACTCGCGGCGGGCAGCATTATGGACGCGGGGCACGCGCTTTGGTGTCTCGGCATCGGCGCGCTCATCGTCCTTTGGATCCGCATCGGTATTCTGCGCATCGGGCCTGTGAATGCGGTCGCGATGACAGGGCTGTTTCTCCTGACCGTCCTCCTCTGCGTGACGATTATGGGCGCGGACGGTGCGGCGGCGTCCGCGGCGGGGGAGACGATGAGCTTTGCGATGGCGCTCGAGCTCTCGATCGCGATGCCGCTCTCGTGGCTGCCGCTCATCAGCGACTACACGCGCGCGGCGGAGCGTCCCGTGGCAGCGGCTGCGGTGAGCGCCGTGGTTTACGGGCTCGTGAGCTGCTGGATGTACTTCATCGGGATGGGCGCGGCGATCCTCGCGGGGACGTCCGACATCGCGCAGATCATGCTGCACGCGGGGCTTGGCGCGGCGGGACTCGGTATCGTCGTGCTTTCGACGGTGACGACGACATATCTTGATGCCTATTCGGCGGGTGTGTCGAGCGAGAGCATCGTGCGCGGCATCTCCGGGCGCACGGTCGGCATCGTGGTTGCGATCGTTGGGACGGCGGCTGCGGCAGTCTACCCGATGGACGATATTACGGGATTTCTCTACATCATCGGATCGGTCTTTGCGCCGATGATCGCGGTGCTGATCGTGAGCAGCTTCGTCCTGCACGACGACGCGTCGGAGCGCGCCGTGCACGGAGCGAATCTCGCCGTCTGGTTCGTCGGGTTCCTCTGCTATCGCGGTCTGATGATCGTCGATACGCCGATCGGGAGCACACTGCCGACCATCGCGCTGACGATGGCGCTTGCGTATGCGGTGAATAAGGCGAGGGGAGCGCGGACGACGCGGTAAAATTCTTGAAAGTGTCTATGTGCGGCTCAGGGCATCTTTCTCGCCGCTTCGCAAACGATGCGGCAGAGACGGTGTCGTCTTATAGTAAATGATGCCCCACAGTCTCTTGCGCTGCGCGCTGCGGACTGCAAAGCGGCATTCTAACACTGCCCCGTACTGATAAAGAACATGCCGTGCCGCCCCTTCGGGGTTCAATGCTTCGCGGCGTCGATAAGACGCCCGTTCGCCGCGTCATACAGATCACACGTCACGCCACGAAAGGATAACATAATGGCTTTCAACGATCTTTTACCCTCCATACGATCCGCCGCGCCGCTCGTTCACTGCATCACGAACTATGTGACGGTGAACGATGTGGCGAATGTCCTGCTGGCGGCGGGGGCGCGTCCGATCATGGCGGACGACCCGGAGGAAGTCGAGGAGATTACGGAACTCTGCGCGGGGCTGTGCCTCAACATTGGGACGCTGAACGCACGGACGATCCCCGCGATGATGGCGGCGGGACGCCATGCCCGCACGCTTGCGCGTCCTGTCGTGCTTGATCCCGTGGGGGCGGGGGCGAGCCGCCTGCGTACGGCGACGGCACGCGATCTGCTCTATGAGGTGAAGCCCACGGCTGTGCGCGGCAATATCTCCGAGGTTCGGACGCTCGCGATGGGGGCGGGACATTCGGACGGTGTGGATGCCGCGGCAGCAGATGCGGTGACGGAGGAAAATCTCGCGGCATCGGCGGCGTTCGTCCGCGCGTTTGCGGAAAAGCATCGCTGCATCGCGGCGGTGACGGGGGCGATTGATCTCCTGACGGACGGGGAAATCTGCTATGCGGTGCGTAACGGGCGTGCGGAGATGAGTCGTGTGACGGGGACAGGATGTCAGCTCTCGGCACTCACTGCGGCGGCGCTCGCGGTTGTTCCTGCGCGACCGCTCGATGCCGTGCTGACGGCAGTCGTCTTGATGGGCGTCGCCGGGGAAATCGCTTGGTCGCGTATGGGGGCGGGGGACGGCAACGCCGCGTACCGTACGAAGATCATCGATGCGATTTATCGGATGGATGAAGAGACGCTGAGGCGGCACGCGAAGGTGGAACGACTTTGAAATTTGTATCGCCGATTCGGCATCTGCCTTGCCAAAAAAGCGGGGCTTAAAAATGGCTGCGGCAGACACCTCTTCGGCACGAAAGTTCTGTGTGACGGATCCTGCATGGCGGCGCATCGTGTTCCGCCGCATAAAATAAAACAACGCGAGGGAAAAACGCATCATATTCAAGGAGATGAAACCATGTACCAACAACCCACGGTCCTCACCATTGCCGGCAGCGACTCGAGCGGCGGGGCGGGCATCCAAGCGGATCTCAAGACGATGACGGCGCACGGCGTCTACGGCATGAGTGCGCTCACCGCGCTGACGGCGCAGAACACAAAGGGCGTGACGGACATCCTCGCCGTGCCGCCCGCATTCCTCGCGGCACAGATCGACGCCATTTTTACCGACATCCCGCCCGATGCGGTAAAGATCGGCATGGTCGCGGATGCGACGCTGATCCGCGTGATTGCCAAGAAACTTGCGGAGTACCGCGCACGCAACATTGTCCTCGACCCCGTGATGGTCGCAACGAGCGGCGCGCGGCTCATCGCTGAGGAGGCGGTTGATGCGCTTTGCAAAGAACTGGTGTCGCGCGCCGATCTCATCACGCCGAACATCCCCGAGGCAGAGGTGATCGCCGCGATGGACATCAAAAATACCGCCGATATGGAGTATGCGGCGGCGAAAATCTATGCGGATTACGGGACATCGGTGCTGATGAAGGGCGGGCACGCAGTGGATGATGCGAACGATCTGCTCGTCGATGCTGCGGGTGCACGGTGGTTTCGGGGGCGGCGCATCGCGACGGAGAACACGCACGGCACGGGCTGTACGCTCTCGAGCGCGATCGCCTCGAATCTCGCGCGCGGCATGGACATAGACGCGGCGGTTACACGAGCAAAAGAATACCTCTCGGGTGCGCTCGCGGCGGGACTTAACCTCGGGAAGGGGCACGGCCCGATGGCGCATACCTTTGATCTAAAGAGCGCGTTTATCCCATCCTGACGTCCCGGAAAACGCCGACATCCTCCATGTGAAAGGAAATCTCATGTTTGACACACCGACTCGAAAACTCACCCTCGCGGGCATCCTCGTCGCGATTGCCGTTCTCGGCGGCGTGTTCAGTTTCCCCGTGCTCGGCAGCCGATGCGCGCCTGTACAGCATCTCGTCAACATCCTAGCCGCCGTGTTCCTAGGACCTCTATGGGGTGTCGGTGTCGCCTTTTCCGCAAGCCTTTTGCGCAACATCGCGGGGCTGGGCAGTCTCATGGCATTCCCCGGCAGCATGGTCGGCGCGCTCGCCTGCGGCGTTGTCTATCACTATACGCGCCGTCTTGGACTGACCTGTATCGCCGAAGCGCTCGGCACGGGCATTCTCGGCGCGCTCGCCGCCTATCCCGTCGCAGCGCTCCTCATGGGACTCTCGCCTGCGAGCTACACCGTCTACATCGTCCCGTTCCTCATCTCCACGGGCGCGGGCAGCATCGCCGCCTACATTCTCCTGCGCTTCCTGCTGCCAAAACTGCCGCGGGGATAAGGAACGCGACATCTGCACATAAAAATAGGGCTGCATCACATGCGCCGGGACGCGCCTGCAGCAGTCCTTATTTTTTATGCTTTTTTCTCACCCCGTACGATTTTTCCAAAATATAAGAGCAGCCCGATAAAGACGACAAGCCCCAGTCCTTCCGCGATGTTGGAGAACCCGGCGTCTACAATGGAAAGCGGGGCACATTATAACATAGAAAAAAGGGAAGTAAACGCCTATTAGGACTTTTCTACGATATAAACACAGGAAAATCTAAGAAAAGGGGAAAATTAAGGTCAACGGAACTAGATAAAATTTTGCAATACAAAACCGCCGGCGGGCTTTCTCGTCACCCGGCGGCGGTTATGCGGAAAATACAGGAAGTGATTGACAACTCTTTTGCATCCAAACGTCCTTTGCTTCGTTCCTCATCGCCGCTAGCATGCGCCGGGGAACTTTCCTCACGAAAACTTTACGAACCACGGTAAAACCGCGGTGGCGAACCTCATTGTGCGCTTGACACTCAGGTTCCTCCGCGCGTGACACGTTCTCACGCGGCGCACCCGTTCGCCGCTGCATCCGCCCCAGCGGACTGCCGCGTCCTCCTGCCGCCTCTTATGCGTTGCCCGGTACATCCGATCCGCCCTTCCACGGAAGGATCATGCACCCGCTGCGGGGAGTTGTACGGCTGCTCAATATCCCATTGGAATCTCCTCCCAGCCCGTCGGGGACGCAGCCGATGTGTGCCGCACCCGCGGCTCTTACCGTGACATCGACTGAATCCCGCACACACAACGAATCGTTGGTCAACACTGTGGGAAAATCCCGGAGCTGCGCACTGTATGTTTACGGTTCATACGGGCGGGTTGCCTGTCCTGAATCAGGCTTCCTTTTACAGACTCCTTTACTGATTTCAGTATATCAAATTTTAGAAAATTGTCAATAGCCGGAAAGAAAAATAAAGGAGATTTTCGAAATAGGAAGAATTAAATATATAGTTTTACCTGAATCAGATTTGTTTGTGAAAATCGTAACAAATGAAAAATATTTTCAATTAGTATTGAAAAGGAATCCCGGTTGCACTATAATAAAAGAACATTTGGATAAGTATTCTTAGGAAAGAGTGATGATATTGAGCAAAATCGCAGAAGAAATCAAAAACGGCAGCTATCGCGCCTGCTGGGGGCTCTTCATCGACGGCGAATGGATCGCCGCCGAGGGCGAGAAATCGTACGAAGTGACAACGCCTGCCACCGGGAAATTGATCGGCGTCTGTGCCGAAGCGTCGAAGGCGGACGTCGATAAGGCGGTCAAGGCAGGCTGGAAGGCGTTCCCTGCGTGGAAGAAGACGAGCCCCGCCGAGCGCGCCGATATTCTGCTGAAGATCGCCGACCGAATCGATGAGCACGCCGAAGATCTCGCCTACATCGAGAGTCTTGACAACGGCAAGCCCGTCCGCGAGACGCGCGCCGTCGACGTTCCCCTCGCGAGCGATCACTTCCGCTACTTCGCGGGTGTCATCCGCGCCGAGGAGGGCACCGCCTCGCAGATCGACGAGAATACACTCTCTATCGTTCTGCGCGAACCGCTCGGCGTCGTCGGACAGATCGTCCCGTGGAACTTCCCGTTCCTCATGGCGGCGTGGAAGCTCGCGCCGGCGCTTGCCGCGGGCAACTGCATCGTATTTAAGCCCTCGAGCGAGACCTCGCTCAGCGTGCTCGCCCTCACGGACATCATCAAAGACCTCCTGCCCGCAGGCGTGTTCAACCTCGTCACCGGGCGCGGCTCCACGACGGGCAACTACATCCTCGAGCACGAGGGGCTGAAAAAACTCGCCTTCACCGGCTCTACCGAGATCGGCTACGACGTTGCAAAGGCGGCGGCGGATCGCCTGATCCCCGCGACACTCGAGCTCGGCGGTAAATCCGCGAACATCTACTTCGAGGACGCGCCGTGGGAAAAGGCGGTCGAGGGCGTCTGCCTCGGCATTCTGTTCAACCAAGGGCAGGTTTGCTGTGCCGGCTCGCGCGTATTCGTGCAGGACACGATTTATGACAAATTCCTCGCGGCGGTCAAGGAGAAATTCGAAGCGGTGAAGGTCGGTCTCCCGTGGGAGGATGCGACGCAGATCGGCGCGCAGATCAACACGCACCAGCTCAAGAACAGTCTCGAATACATCGACATCGCAAAGAAAGAGGGCGCACGCATCGTCTGCGGCGGCGCACGCGCCGAGGGTGCGGGGCTCGAAGGCGGCGCATTCATGCAGCCGACCATCATCGCCGACGTCACGAACGACATGCGCGTCGCACGCGAAGAGATCTTTGGACCCGTCGTCTGCTTCATCAAGTTCCACGACGAAGCGGAGGTCGTCAAGATGGCGAACGACAGCGAGTACGGACTCGGCGGCGCCGTCTGGACGAAGGACATCAATCGAGCCTTCCGCGTCGCACGGGCGGTCGAGACCGGGCGCATGTGGGTCAACACCTACAACCAGCTGCCCGCGCATGCACCGTTCGGCGGCTACAAGAAGTCCGGCATCGGCCGCGAGACGCACAAGGTCATCATGGACGCCTACACCCAGTCGAAGAACATCTACATCAGCCTGAGCGAAGCGCCGTTCGGACTGTATTAAAGAAATAGGCGCGGAGTATTTTGCTCCGTATGCAGGGCGCCGCCCTATCCCATGCGGTAGGACGGCGTTTTTATGTGAAAAATGCGCTATTGACTTTTTCCGGAATTCGACACAATATAAAGAGAGACCGTGCACATGACGGTGCAGGCGGACACAACGAAGAATATGATCGGAGGATAAGATGAGACTGCAGAAAACGATGTATGGAACGGCGATTGCGGTGCTTTCCTGCGCCGCGTATCTCGGCGCGGGATATGCGCCTGCGGCGGCGGCGCCTGCCGCGGCAGAGACGCAGACAAAGGCGGAGACTCCCGCGTCTCTCGCGCTCTCGCCCGTGACGATCACCGATCACGATGAGACGCTGACGATGCTGCTGCCGGCGCAGATTTCGGGGTTCAAGAACGAAGAGCAGTCGTTTGCGGAGATCGGTTTTACCATCGGGAAATATCTTGCGCGCGCCGAGGGAGCGGGGCTCGACGTGCTCGTTCAGCATACCGTATTCGGAGATGCCGGCGACAGTGCGGCCGGCGTGCCGACACTCGACGAGGCCGTGGCGGGCGCGCGCGATGCGATTGCGGCGGCCTATCAATACGATCAAATGATGCGGGACGAGCGGATCGATCTCGGCGGTATGCCGGGGCACCTCTTCTCATATGCGTATACGGTTGGGGGGACGCGCTATATCGACGACAGCGTCGTTGTGACGCTCGGCTGCAATCAGTGGAACATCACGCTCTCGCGGCGCGCGGACAACAAGACGGCCGCGCCGCATATGAATGAGATACTAAGTTCTATTCGAGTGGGCGCCGCGCAATAGAGAGCGGCGCCGGTCTGTGCGTATGAGTCTTATGCATACGGAGAAGGAGAGTTCTATGTCCATGTTAAAGAATATACGGGGCCTCATCGCGCTGTGTCTGCTCGTGTTTGCCGCTTGTTTCGGCGGGGCGGCGCAGGCTGCGGCAGAGGACGGTACGGCCCCGCTCGAACTGCATCCGGTCACGCTCACGGATCACGGCACGACGCTGACGATGACACTGCCGCAGGTGCCCGATTTTGAATCTCATGAAATGCCCCTGCCTAACGGGTTCTATATGAACGAATTTTCTTCGTATCGGAAGGATATGGATTTCCGCGTGCACGTCCAGCATATGATCTACGGGCACATGAACGGCGGGGAGCCGGTTGAGCCGCAGCTGGAGGAGACGGCTAAGGGGATGCGCAAAAACTTTAGGACGCTTTATAAACTTGACCGGTTCGACCGCGATGAGACGCTGGACCTGGACGGTACGCCGGCGCGCTTGCTCTCGTTCAGTTTTGCGATGGATGGCAAACGCTATACGGACGATTATCTTATGGTCGTTTTTGGGCAGGAGGAGTGGAGCGTATCGCTCACCCGTCCTGCGGGGAGCGTATCGGTCGAACAGCGTATGGACGAGATGCTGACCTCCGTTCGGGTGACGGCGGCAAAATAATCCGAGGCGGGATTTGAAACGTATCCGGCGGTATGCCGCAGACTATTTTTAGGAGAAGAAGCGATTGCACGGCGATTATTTAGAGATTGAGCGGAAGATTGAGCGCGGGGAGCGGCTGACGCACGAGGATGGCGTGCGTCTTTTCGCGTGTCCGGACATTGCCCGGATCGGGGCGCTCGCCGACCGCGTGCGCCGCGAGAAATGCGGCGACATTGTGTACTACAATGTGAACTGTCATGTAAACCTGACGAATATCTGCACCGCGCACTGTAAATTCTGCGCATTCGGGCGCGATGCCGAGGATAAGGGCGCGTACGAGATGAGCGTCGATGAGGCGGTCGCCCACGTCGCGGACGCGATGCGCGATCCGCATCTGGCGGGACTCCATGTCGTGAGCGGACTGCATCCGGACTGGACGTTCGAGGACTATCTTATGCGGCTCAAGGCTCTGCATGAGGCGTTTCCCACGCTCTATCTGAAGGGCTTTACGGGCGTGGAAATCACGCATTTTGCAAAGAGTTCGGGGCGTACGGTGCGCGAGGTGCTCCTGCGGCTGCGTGAGGCGGGGCTGCAGTCGATTGCGGGCGGCGGTGCGGAGATTCTGACCGACCGCGTGCGCGGCGAACTCTGTCCGAACAAGGCGACAGCGGATGAGTGGCTTGAGACACACCGTACGGCACATACGCTCGGCATCAAGACGAATGCGTCCATGCTTTATGGACACATCGAGACGATCGAGGAGCGTGTGGAGCACATGATGCGGCTGCGCGATCTCCAGGATGAGACGGGCGGATTCCAGACGTTCATCCCGTTCCCGTTTCTGCCGTCGAATACGGAGCTGGGGCGGACGGTGCGGCAGACGTCGATGTGGGACGATCTCAGGACGATTGCGATCTCGCGTCTGATGCTCGACAACTTCCGCAACATCAAGGCGTACTGGGTGATGCTGACCGTGCCCGTGGCACAGGTCGCGCTCTGTTTCGGTGCGAACGATATCGACGGCACGGTGCACAAGGAGACAATTCTCCACGATGCAGGTGCGAAGAGCCCCCGCGCACTCTCGGAGGATCACATCATCCGTGTGATCCGCGAGATCGGACGCACGCCCGCCGCGTGTGACTCGAATTTTAATATCATCGAGACGTATTGAGAGGGAGCGGGATCGCCGTGGGGCATTCACCGTCAGAGGAGGAACTATGTCGGCATACGAGGAGCGCATTGTGCGTACGATGGAGGCGTTCCGCCGGAATCGCTACGATGTCTCACGATTCGTGGAGTGCACAGCGGCGGCGGACTACCTCACCGCCGAGATTCGCGGCAAGCGCGTCGGATTCGGCGACTCTGAGACACTGCGTGCGCTCTCGCTCTACGAGCGTCTGAGCGTGCATAACGAGGTGATCGACCCGCCGCGCGCGGGGCACATCGGCGGTATCGAGGCATTTCTCGCCGCAGGGCGCGAGGCACTGATGACGGACGTATTCCTGCTGTCGGCGAACGCCATCACTGAGCAGGGGCAGATCCTCAACATGGACGGTGCGGGCAACCGTGTCGCGGGCTCGCTTTTCGGACATGAAAAGACCTACTTCGTCGTCGGCATCAACAAGCTCGTCCCCGACATCGAGGCGGGGATCGAGCGCATTCACAGCATCGCCGCCCCGCGCAACGCGCACCGCAAGGGCAAGAAAACACCCTGCGCGAAAGACGGCACGCGCTGCTATGACTGCGCGGCACTTGAGCGCATCTGCAATGCGCTGACCATCCACTACAAGAAGATGAGCTACCGCCCGATGGAGCTCGTGCTGATCGAGGAGGAACTGGGGCTATAAATTTGGATACACAAAAGGGGCTGTTGCACGAAGTTTTTGACCTGACCCCCAAAAGTTAGACTTAGAGGATCTAACTTTTGGGGGTCACTACATCTAGCTTCGTGCAACAGCCCTTTGTCATTATGTCAGCGGTATCGCTACAAGTGCCTCTTCCACCGCTTACGCGGTCCCCCTCCCCCGTGTCGCACGGGGGAGGCTAGGGTATGGTATCTTAGCTTCCCCCGTCACAACGGGGGAGCGGTCAACGTCATCCAATCGCACGTCGCTAACGCTCGTGTTCTTGGGTCGTTTTCCCATACGACCTGTTTCCCGATCAGCTACCCCCTTTGGGCTTGCTTCTCGGACAGGTCAGTAAGTGGCGAGCGCAGCGAACCGATAGGGGTGTTCGTGCAACAGCCCCTTTTTATATGCGAACGGTTACGTCTCATCATCCTTCGGATTCCCGTCCTCATCCAATGGAATGTAGACACCCTTCTCCTGCCATGGGTACTGGTACTTGAGCGTGACCTGATTGTCGAGCTCAAAATGCACCGCGGCAAGTGTGCCCGTGCCCGCCTCGTCCGTGCGACTGAGCCAGCCGCCATCATCGAGGCGTTCCTTCTGCGTGCGCAGCCATGCGGGGCTGCGCTTCGACAGCCCTGCCTCGTTCATGTGAAAGACGAGCCGCACGGATGTATCGCCCACGGGATAGTCGAAGCTGCAATAGGGCGCGTTTCGCTCGTAGTTCTTCGGATCGGGACGGAAAAGCTGGCGGAAATACGCAAGCCCCGCCTCATTTACCGTCATGCAGGCGATGGCGCGCTGCTTTTCGTACATTTCTCCATCGGCATCCACGCCGTCACGCAGCCCCAATGTTTCGCCTGTCGCAGCCGCCTCTTGCAGCTCCTCGTCAAACGTGGGATCAATCCAGTGGTAGGACATCTGCTCGATGGTCGCACCCTCCTCGATCTCACGCGCAAGCGTCAGGAATTCATGATCGTCCGGCACGAGCGCAAGTCCTTTCTGTACCGCCTCGCGCGCCCCGTCACGGTTGCCGAAATGGCTGCGTAGTTTTCCAAGCTGCAGATACGTCCACGGGTAGTCCGGCTCCTCACATACGCCCCTTTCTGCCGTGCACAGCGCATCGTCCAGTCGTCCGCAGTACATGAGGGCGACGGCGTAGCGGTAGTAGTATGTCCCACAGCCGTTTGCATTTGCCGCAGCCGCCGGCATCCACTGCGTTGTACGGTAGTAGTACTCGTAGGCATCAATATTGTTGCACGCATACGCATACCACAGCGCGATATCGAGATTGGCGCGTGCCTCCGCGCGTGTGAAATTCCCCTTGATTGTTCCGTTCTTGATGTACGATTCCAGATAGTGCAGCATCTTATAGAAATAGCCCGTTGAGCCGTCGTCCATCGCCTCAAGCTTCTTGACCGCTGCAGGGGAGAGCAGCGGTTTTCGTGCGGCATGGATGACACGCAGCCGCTTTTGACAGGCATCGATCATCTGCATTGTGTCCGTATCGTTCGGGAGAGCGGCAAGTGCTGCCTCGAAGCAGGGGAGGGCGCAGTCCTCACGGTCGAGGTAGTAGTAGGCATAGCCCATGCGGAAGTTCCAGAGATGGTCACCCGCGAAATAGTCCGCGTGGGGGGCGAGGAGGCCGATCGCCTTTTCAAAATAGGCGCGATCCTCTGCGCTCGCCGCATTGTTATAGGCGCGCGCCAGTTCGCTGTCCAGTTCCGGCGTGCGTTCCTCGGCGGGGAGTGCCTCGATCTCTGTGATGATTTTCTGAAATTCGTTGTTCTCGTGCCAAACTTGGCACTGTTCGAGTAGTGTCATGAAAAAACCTCTGCTTAGTCCCACCAGAAATACCAAATGTCTGACTGCTCAAGATCGTGCGCGAGACGTGTGACGGTCATGCCGGGCGCGCCCTGCTCGACGATGTCGGCGCAGAACGCATACTGCTCCTTTGCAAGCTGTAGTGCGCTCTCCTGTGGTACGGGGGCGGGCACGCTGTACTCAAGGGTGTCATAGGTGAGGACGGCGGGCACTGCACCGTGCCGTTCGTGCCAGTATTTCGACACCGCCATCAGTGCTGCGGTGTCGGGACAGTCGTTCCACCCGCCGAACGGAAGATACGCAAACACCGTCCACGGATGCTGCACGGGGATCTTGGCGAGAATCATCGGCTGCGTTTTCTGCGTCTCGTAGTCCCAATAGCTGATAAAATGGTTGACGGGATGTTCCTCCTCATCGAACGTTTCCGCGCGGTTCTGCTCAGAACGCTCTCCGAGCCGCTCCGTCAGGATCGCTTTACCGTCCCCAATGGGCTGTGCAAGGATTTTCCTGCGATATGTGTCCACCGCTTTGGCATCGAAATCGTAGTCCTCAAAGTCCCCGCGCTCCGCTCCTGCATTCATCGTCAGAATCTCCCACAGCGTATCACTCGGCACGATGAGCAGGGGAACATAGCCCTCGCGTACGCCGAGGCGACGGGCGTAGCTATATGCCGCCGTGATCGGATCATCGTCTGCCAGCGGCGGGAAATATGTGCAGTCACAGCCGAGATAGCGCATGAGTGCAGCTGTGCGCACGTCCGGTTTAGCATTTTTGCTCCGTGTGATTTCTCCTTTCGTTTTGGGAGCGTTCCTCCTCCATGCGTCCCATCGCTGTGCGATGAGCTGTGCCATTGCCGCATAGTAGTTTTCATCGAATGGGACAAAGAGGTATGCCTCCTGTTTGAACTCGTTCGAGTGGTAACGCGCCGCACCGAAGTAGGAGAGGGCATAATTGTCGATGTCCGAGGGGAAGGAGGGTGCCTCACCGTCGTAGTAATACTCCGCGAATGCCTTGCCCTCCGGGCTGAAAAAGCCGCGCCTGAGGAGCCCGTGCAGATTATCGCGGAGAAAGGAGCGCAGATCCGTCTCGGCAGGATATTCGCAGACGGCACGTATGGTTTCCCCATATTGACGGACAAACCACTCCGCCATCAGCTCGTGCTCGATGCACCAGCGCAGATAGATCGCGATGTGGTTGTACGCCGTGATCTCGTCCACGGGCAGCTTCTTTTTGCGCAGACTATCGAGATGCCACGCTGCCTTGTCCATCACGCGATTGTCGAAGTCCTTGGGTGTGTAACCGTTTTGCATTAGGGGGCTCCTTTTCCGTTATCCTTTGTTCCTGCTGAGCAGAAGACTGTCCAGCATCGTCTCCACAAGAGTGGTTGGTGTGACGGCAAATCCATCCGTCGTGATCGTTTGATTGAAGAATGCCACGGAACGGTCATGGTCTAAGAAATGGTTCTGTGCGAGATGCTGTTCGATGTCATCCAGCAGAAAAGCACACTGTTTGAGCACTTCGTCGGCGAACGCGTTGGCATAGTGGATGCTTTTCATCATGCGTTTGTATTTTGTCTTCGGGTAGGTATCTTGGAACGTCTGTCGGAGCAGTGCGATCATCTGCGCAAAGTCTGCGTTCATATCGATCCGATCGGATGGGATGATCTGTTCACGGCAGAGATGCTCGATCAGCGCGCGGCATTTTGTTTCGAGTGCGGCGCAGTCTTTTTCACGCATAGTGTTTCCTCAGGTCTGCTGGTGCTGCATGGAGACGATGCGGCAGTCGGGGCAGAACTCAATGTAGAGCGTGCCCTCCATATAGTCCGTCAGCGCATCCCAATGAATCTGCATGAGATACTTCATCGGCTGCCCGCAGTCGGGGCAGGTCGTGTATTCCCAGTCCTGCCACCAGAGCGCAAAGCCGCCGAGCGTGCAGGTGTCCTCGAAGCGTGCGCCGTAGAACAGAGGAACGGGCGTCTCGCCGAGGATGAGATTGTTTTCAAAAATCCTGACAAGCTCCTCTTCGATATACGTGGTATCACCCGCATCTTCGTAGGAAAGCACCTCGCTGCCGCCGTCGAGCGTATAGCGGCTCAGTATCGGCTCTGCATATGCGACGCAGTTCGGACAACAAGTCGCTGTGAGAATGCCGTCGATGCCGAGGAAGTGCAGACGCGCATCCCGTCCGTCCAGTATGAGCATATCCGCCATGCGGCTGCCGCAGTGCGGGCAGTTCTCCTCCCGTGGTCGGGCAATGCGGACGGGCGAGCGGCGGACCTCTTCATCTGATGCGGCGTGCACCAGCGTATAGCAGGTGTCGTAGTTCAGCGTGCGGCGTCGCCCCTCTGCGTCGAACGTCCAGCCGCCGCACTGCGCATAGACTGCGGGATCAACGTGCAGCTTCCCGCGCCACGGGCGCGGTGCACGTTCGAGTGCGAGGAGTGCCGCAAGGGATTGGTCATCTCCCTGCATACCGAGGCACATCATAAGCTCGTTCGCCTCATGTGCGACATCCGTCTCCATCAGTGCCGCGATCAGTCCGTCCCGTACATCCGTCGGTGCATGATAGTAGAGTGCCGAGGGCCAGAAGGAACGTGCCGCGAGTGCCGCGCGTGGGATCTCCGGTACGAGCCGTCCGCGACAGCAGAGCAGATACCAGAAATCATCGGGGACATCCTCGATCTGTGCGATGATCTCCTGTTCCTTGGCCGCGACCTCCTCGGGCGTCCATGCGAGTGCCGCACGGCGATTCGCCGCTGTCCTGCACCTCCAGCAGAGCCCCTTATAGCCGAGCTCCGTGCCGCAGTCAGGGCACTGGTAGGGAAGCGTCATGATCGGCTCCTTTCCGTGATTCCTGTTGTGGGAATATTCATCTGTTTTATGATAGTATAGATGTATTACGGCTTCAATAGGTCTTTCGGGTAAAGTTTGGCAACAAGACCTGCCTTGATACGGGTCAAGGCAGTGCGCTCTACAGAATTTGCAAAATCCCGCCGCATTTGGTACACTTGCGGGAGTGTTGTAAGGACTCGCTGATAAAATAGACCCTCAGATTGGCGTAGATTTTTTCGTCCGAACAAGGAGGCAAACCGGACGCATAGCCAAAGCTATGTGGAGGATCGCGGGCACAGTGCGGGCAAAAAAGATGCGTCAAGATGGCGGTGCTGAATTTATCAGTGCTTCCTTAAGGAGAGAATATCGTACATGAGTGATCGAAAGAAAGCCCGTGCTGCCGCCGAGCGCGGGGCGCGGCTGACGAAGGAGGATGCGCTCGCCCTCTACGAGGACAACGACCTTCTCGCGCTTGCCGCGTGGGCGCGTGCGGCGAAGGAGCGCGCGAGCGGGAAGAACGTCTACTATACGGTGAACCGCCACATCAACCTCACGAATATATGCAGCGCGAACTGCCCGCTCTGCGCGTTCCAGGTGGAGCAGGGCGATACGCGCGGCTATATTATGGAAACGGATGATGTCGCGCGTGTATTGGAGCTGGCGAAAAAGACACCGCGTCTCACGGAAATCCATATCGTGAGCGCGCTGCATCCCGACCGCCCCTTCTCCTACTACGAGAGCGTGGTGCGGCAGGTGCGCGCGGCACTGCCCCATGCGGACATCAAGGCGTTTACGCCTGTGGAGGTTGTGAACTTTGCGAAGACGGAAGGGACTTCCGTCCGCGCCATCCTGCGCACGCTGCAGGCGGCGGGGCTGTCGTCGCTCCCCGGCGGTGGTGCGGAGATTCTGTCCGACCGCGTCCGCGCCATCATCTGCCCGAACAAGGCGACGCGTGCCGAGTGGCTCGACTGCATGCGTACGGCGCACGAACTCGGCATCCGCACAAATGCATCCATGATGTACGGGCACATCGAAACGGTGGAGGAGCGCATTGACCATCTGCTTGCCCTGCGCGAGCTGCAGGATGAGACGGGCGGCTTTCAGGCGTTCATGCTCTTTCCGTTCCATCCCGAGAATACGGCACTTGGTGCGGAGAAGAAACTCGTGCGCGTCGGTTCGTGGGAGGATATGAAGATGCTCGCTCTCTCGCGCCTTGTCCTCGATAATGTCGCGCATTTCAAGGCGTTTTGGGTCATGCTGACGCAGCCCATTGCGCAGCTTGCTCTCGGCTTCGGCGCAGACGATCTCGACGGAACGATCGGTGAGGAGAAG
The DNA here is from genome assembly GCF_000287655.1 of Selenomonas sp. FOBRC9. Lineage (NCBI taxonomy): Bacteria > Bacillati > Bacillota > Negativicutes > Selenomonadales > Selenomonadaceae > Selenomonas > Selenomonas sp. FOBRC9. The sequence continues at coordinate 152,974 of NZ_ALJR01000039.1, read as the reverse complement.
ATCATTCACGCGGCGGGCGCACAGACGCAGACGGGCATCACGCGGCGCGAACTGGACGCGATGATCCGCGAGGCGGGCTATGTGCCTGTGGAGCGCGACACATTTTATCAGCCGATTGCGGCAGGGGAGGGCGCATGAGACTATCGGAGCGGGAGGCGGCAGACCTCCTCACGAGCGGCGATCCCATCGACCTCGGACGTGCGGCGGATGCGGAGCGGCGGCGGCGGTTCGGCGATACGGTGACGTTCATCGTTGACCGCAACATCAACTATACAAATGTATGCGTGAACGAATGCCGTTTCTGTGCATTCTATACAAAGGTGGGCGCGGAGGACGGCTACCTCCTGCCGATGGAGGAGATTCTCGCGAAGGTCGGTGAGACGGCAGAGGCGGGCGGCACGCAGGTCATGATCCAGGGCGGTATTCATCCCGACCTGCCGCTTTCCTACTATGAGAATATGCTGCGTGCGATCCGTGACCGCTATCCCTCCATCGTGATCCACTCCTTTACGGCGACGGAGATTCTGTACTTTGCGGAAAAGGAGGGCATTACCATCGAGGACACGCTGCGCCGGCTGCAGGATGCGGGGCTTGCCTCGCTCCCCGGGGGCGGTGCGGAGATCCTCGTCGATCGCGTGCGCAAGCTCATCGCACCGAAAAAGATCATGACCGAGGATTGGCTGCGTGTGATGCGGACGGCGCACAAGATTGGGATGGAGTCGACGGCGACGATGGTGATCGGCTTCGGCGAGACGATGGCGGAGCGCGTGGAGCACATGGAGCATATCCGCCGTTTGCAGGAGGAGACAGGCGGATTCCGCGCGTTCATCACATGGACGTTCCAGCCGGGCAATACCGCACTCGGCGGGGAAAAGACTTCGAGTTGGGACTATATGCGGACGCTTGCCGTCACGCGGCTCTACATGGACAATGTCGCGCACATACAGGGGTCGTGGGTCACGCAGGGCGAGCGCATTGGACAGCTGACGCTCGGCTTCGGCGCGGACGACCTCGGGAGCATCATGCTTGAGGAGAATGTCGTGCGTGCGGCGGGAACGCGGTACAATATGTCGATTAAGAAGATGATTGATTTGATACGCGGCGCTGGCAGGATGCCTGCGCAGCGGGACACGCAGTATCGCGTGATACGGAGGTTTTAGTATGGCAGAGCAACAGATTCCTGCGGCGGGGTATGCCATCATCGGCGGCTCGGGGACGCTGTCGAGCGACTTCCCGCGTGCGTCGATGGCGGACGATGTGAAGATCCTCGCGGACGGGCTGCACTTTGCAACGCCGTATGGCGAGAGTCCCGCATTCCGCCTGTTCTCCGTCGCGGGGCGGCGCGTGCTGACCTGCCGTATGCACGGCTGGCGCAGCGGTGTGACGCGTGCGGATGCATCGCGGCAGGTGTTCTGGGTGCTGCGGGAGGCGGGCGTGCGGCGCATCCTCTCCGAGGGCGGCGTCGGGACGGTGAACCCGCTGCTCGATCCGCGCGACTTCCTCATCCCCGACGACTACCTCGATTTGTCCGTACGTAAGGATGTCATGCTCGACGGGCGTTACCTGCTCGTCATGCGCGATGCACTCTGCTCGGAACTTCGTACGACACTCGTTGCGGAGACAAAGAAGCGCTATACGGGGCGCATCTTTGACCGCGGCATCTACGCCGTCACAGATGGGCGACATTTTGAGAGCCCTGCCGAGATTGCCATGCTGAAGGGGCACGCGGACATCGTGGGGCAGAGCCTTGCGCCTGAGGTCTATCTCGCGCGCGAGATCGGCGCGTGCTATGCGGGGCTGTACTTCGTCGTCAACTACGGAGAGGGCATCCGCCCGTGGTCGCACGACACGCTCACGCAGATTTTCTACGACGATGCGCCCATGATCGGTGACATCCTGCTCGCCACCATCCGCAGCGTTCCCGCCGACACTTGCGCCTGTCCCTGTGCCTCCCTGCGGAAAGAAACGTTGCTGAAGGACGTCTATAACAAAGAATCCGATAAAGGGTAAGACCCTTGCGCATTCATCGACTAGACATCTCCTCTATGACTGCTCTTCGGAACGGCATAGAGGAGATTTTTTATGAAAACCGACCTGCCAAATGCCAAATATGGTAAAATACATATGCGAAATCTATGCGTGAAGGAGAGCGGGGCATATCCATGTATCACAGACAGTTAAAAACGTTTCTCTTGGCTGCGGACTGCGGCAGTTTTAACCGCGCGGCGGAGCTGTCCTATGTGACGCCGACGGCGGTCATCAAGCAGATCAATCTGCTCGAATCAAGTCTCGGGACGCGCCTTTTTGAGCGGTCTCACCGCGGGCTTATCCTGACAAGCGCCGGTCGATCGTTCTATGACGACGCGGCATATATGATGCGCTACTGGGAGGACTCCGTCCTGCGCGCGCGCAGCGCGGCGTGTGCGGACGGCAGGTTGATCCGCATCGGGACGTCGCCGCTGACGCCGGCGCAGGTGTTTTCCGCACTGTGGACAGAGATCGCGCAGGTGCATCCAGCGTTCCGTCTGCGCTTTGTCCCCTTTGAAAACACGCCCGAAAACGCCCGTGAGATCCTGCTGCATCTTGGGCGGAATATTGACATCGTGCCGGCACTCTTTGACGATACGCTGTGCGCAGTGCGGCACTGCCACGGCTATGAGCTGGTTCGTGCGCCGATCTGCTGCGGCGTGTCGGTGCGACACCCTCTTGCGCGGAAGGACGCGCTCGACGTTTCGGATCTCTATGGGGAATGCCTCATGCTCATGCACCGTGGATGGAGCGCGCATGTCGACGCGCTCCGGGACGATTTGACGACGCACCATCCGGAGATCCGCATCGAGGATTTTCATTTTTACAGCCTCGACGCATTCAACCGCTGCGCGCATGAGGGCAAGCTGCTCATGACGGTCGGGAGCTGGCGGGACGTCCATCCGCTTGTCAAAATTCTGCCGGTTGCATGGCGTCATACCTTTCCCTGCGGGCTGATGTACGCCATGAAACCGACCGGCGTTGTGCCGGATTTTTTGAAGGCGGTGCGCCGGCTTGTGCGGGAGCGGAAATTTCTGTTTCAACCCTAAGGTATCAACGAGTCTATAAATTGATCCTTCTCATGTGCGCTCCACGTGGTTATCATAAAGGGAGAACCGGAGTTTTTTGGGGAATCGAAGGGGGCAGACATTTATGTTCAAAGGAAAAAAGGTGCTTATGGCGGCGGTTTGCATGTGGCTCACGGCGGGTACGGCGCTCGCATTCAGCCGCCCCGTGACGATCGCGGAGCAGGGGAGCTTCATGGCGGGCGGTACCGTTATCACCGCACCGGGGACGTACGATGGTACGAAGCCGGCCGACCATGCGGGAGAGACCCTGCACGGCGATCATGCCTATGTCTTTTATCAGAAACCGGTGCATGCGCACCGCTATGCAATGGTGTTCCTCCACGGCTACGGGCAGTCGGCAAAGACATGGGAGACGACGGCGGACGGCAGGGACGGATTTCAAAATATCTTTTTGGAGAAAGGGTACGCGACCTATCTCGTCGACCAGCCGCGGCGCGGCCGTGCGGGGCGCGCGACCGTTCCCGGAGAGATTACCGCGCAGCCGGACGATCAGGCGTGGTTCAATATGTTCCGATTCGGGCAGTGGCCGAACTACTATGACAACGCCGCGTTCCCGAGGGATGCGGCGTCCATGGATCAATTTTTTCATGCGATGACGCCGGACACGGGGAAATTTGACGAAGGGATTGTCGCGGATGCGATGGCGGCGGTCTTTGCGGCATCCGGCGACGGCGTGCTCGTCACGCACTCGGCGGGCGGCGGCCCCGGATGGGCGACGGCGATGAAGTCGGACAAGGTGCGCGGCGTGATTGCGCTCGAACCCGGGACGTTCCCCTTCCCCGAGGGCGAAGTACCGGCGGCGGAACCGACGACCAGCCCGTTCCCTGCGGTCGGAAAAGCCGTGCCGCTGCAGGAGTTTATGAAACTCACGAAGATCCCCATCGTCGTTTACTTCGGCGACAACATTCCGACCGCGCCGACCGAGAACTGGGGCGCCGACAACTGGCGTGTCCGCGTGAACCTCGCGCGGAAATGGGCGGCGGCGGTAAACGCGCACGGTGGCGACGCCGCGGTTGTGATGCTGCCGGAGCTTGGCATCAAAGGCAGCACGCATTTCATGATGTCAGATCTGAACAACACGGAGGTTGCGGACGCGATGGAGGCATGGATGCGGGAGAAAGGGCTTGCGAAGTGAGCGAAGTCTCCCGCACTTGAAAGGATAACATTTTATCCGGCAGAGAAGGCAGGTAAATGATGAAGAAACTATTGACAATCGTATGTTCCGCCCTGTGTATGCTCGCGTTCACCGCCTGCGGGAACACGGCGGCTCCTGCGGGAGCGCCGCCCGGCGGGCATAAGATTCTCGTGGCCTATTATTCCGGTACCGGCAACACGAAGACGACCGCCGAGCGGATCGCCGCGAAGCTCTCGGCAGACCTTTTTGAGATCGTACCGAGCGAGCCATATACGCAGGCAGATCTCGACTACAATGACGAAAACAGTCGCGTCATGCGCGAGCACAACGATCCGAGTCTCAGGCATCCGGGGCTTCGGCAGGCGGCGCCCGACGGATTCGCCGCTTATGACGTCGTGTTCGTCGGCTATCCGATCTGGTGGGGCGAGGCGTCGTGGGTACTCGACGACTTTGTGACGCAGAACGACTTTACCGGCAAGACGGTCATCCCGTTCTGCACGTCCGTCTCGTCGCCGCTCGGCGAGAGCGCCGCGCACCTTGCCGCGCGTGCGGGCACGGGTACATGGCGCGACGGGATGCGGTTCCGCGGCGCCGCCTCGGCGGACGAGGTCGCCGCGTGGGTGTCCGAGCTGGACTTATGAGCCCTTCGGGACGATCCGATGCGGCGCGGATGTTCACGAAGGACACAACGGTTTCGGAAGTCGTGTGCGATCCCGTATTTGGCGATTTCGGACGGCTCCTCTTTCCCGTGGACAGACCGATGGACGGCGCTGCGACACTTGCGGAGATCAGCAGCCCTTCGGTATACATGTGGTACAGTAGTATCGATGCGGATGAGACGGTCGCCGTCCTGAACCGGCTGCGGCGGGATGCCGCTGCCGGACAGCGGGTGTTCTATCCGATCTATACGCCGCAGGAAACGGCGGCCGATCCTTCCAAGCGGGACACGGGGCTGTTTTATTTTCGCGGGCGTCCCGGCGCGAAATTTGCCGTGATGAATGCGGGCGGCGGTTTTGTCTATGTCGGAGCGATGCACGACAGCTTCCCCCATGCGCGCGCGGTCAGTGCGATGGGGTACAACTGCTTTGCGCTGATTTATCGCCCCGACGATCCCTATCGTGATCTTGCGCGGGCGCTCGCCTTTATCCACGATCATGCGGCGGAACTGGCGGTCGATCCGGACGGCTATTCCCTCTGGGGCGGCAGTGCGGGCGCACGGATGGCGGCGGCGCTCGGCCGCAGGGATGCGCTCGCTCAACTTGGCGTCGCGCGCGTCGGCCAGGCGGCTGCTGTCGTGACGCAGTACACGGGGTATACGGGAACCGCGCCGGATGATGCGCCGACTTATGCGTGCGTCGGTTCACGTGACGGGATTGCAGCCCCGCAAGCGATGCGGCGGCGTCTGCAGCGGTTGGAGTCATACGGCATTCCGACAGAATTTCACGTTTACGAAGGGCTGACGCACGGATTCGGGCTTGGCAGCGGCACGGCTGCCGCGGGATGGGTGCGGGCGGCGGTTTCCTTCTGGGAGGCGCAGATGAAGGAAAGGAGACGGGCGGCATGAGCATTTTGTTTGTCAACGGCAGTCCCAATAGGGACGGCAACACGGCGGCGCTCGCAAAGGCACTGATCGGCGGCAGACCGTATACGACGCTGAACCTCAATGACTACCGCATCAATTTTTACGGACAGGAGCTCCCCGGCGATCAATTTGACGAGGTTGCGGCGGCAATGCGCGGGGCGGATACCCTCGTGATCGGGTCGCCGCTTTACTGGCACAATCTGTCCGGCGCACTGCGGACGCTGCTGGATCATTTTTACGGCGGCGCCGATACGGCGGCGTTCTCCGGCAAGGATATGTACTTCATCTGTCAAGGTGCGGCGCCGGAGCAATGGATGCTGGAGGCGTGCGAATACACGATGAAACGATTTGCCTCTTACTACGACATGAACTATCGGGGCACGGCGACGAACCGCCGCGAAGCGGAACGGCTGGCGGCGGGGCTGCGCTGAAATTTTGAAGGAGCATTTGATCATGAGCAAAGAAGAAATGAACACGTTCGGACTGGTTTACGACGGCGCACTTGAGAAGAATGAACCGGGCAAGGTCAACATCCGCCCGGTTTCCTACGATCTGAACGGTTTGAAAATCGCGGCAAACGTATATGTTCCGGCAGATTTTCAGGAGAGCGGCGCATATCCCGCCGTGGTCGTGGCGCACCCGAACGGCGGTGTGAAGGAGCAGGTCGCGGGGCTCTATGCGCAGCGGCTGGCGGAGCTCGGCTATGTGACGCTGGCGTTCGACGCCGCCTATCAAGGGCAGTCGGAGGGGCAGCCGCGCAATACCGATAAGCCGCAGAACCGCGTGGAGGACATCCACGGCGCGATCGATTTCATCGTGCAGTACCGCGGCGTCGACCGCAGCCGCGTCGGTATCCTCGGCATCTGCGGCGGCGGCGGATACACGCTGCGCGCCGCGCAGACGGACAAGCGTCTGCGGGCAGTCGCAACGCTCTCGGCATTCAACACCGGAATCGTGCGCAAGAACGGCTTTTTGGATTCCCAAATCCATACGATCACCGAGCGTCTGGAGGATGCGTATCGGGCGCGGGAGGACGAGCGCGCCGGCAGGGAGGTACGCTACACGCCCGACATGCTGACGATGACGCCCGCGGAGGCAAAGGAGCTGCCGTTCGATCTCTACCGCGACGGGTACGAATACTACGGAATCATGTGCAGACACACGGGTTCCGGATTTTCCTACACCGTCTCCTCCAACATCGACCTCTTTGCCTTTGACGCGCGCGTCGGCATGGAGATGATCGACCGGCCGCTGCTGATGATGGCGGGCAAGGCGGCGGACACGCTCTACATGACGGAGGGCTGCTACGAGCGGGCGACGGGGACGAAGGAAAAGGAGCTGTTCCTCATCGACGGCGCTACGCACATCCGCACCTACTGGTATCCGGAGTACGTGGACAAGGCGATGGACAAGCTCGCGGAATTTTACGCGAAGTATCTCTAAAGGAGGCCGCACATGGAATATGTAACGCTCAATAACGGCGTGAAAATGCCGAAGCTGGGATTCGGTGTCTATCAGATCACAGACCCCGCGGAATGCACGCAGGCGGTGCGCGACGCCGTCGACGTCGGCTATCGGATGATCGACACGGCGGCTTCCTACGGCAACGAGGAAGCGGTCGGCGCGGCAGTGCGGAGCTGCGGCGTGCCCCGTGAGGAACTCTTTATCACGACAAAGCTCTGGGTTACGGATGCGAGCTATGAGGGGGCAAAGCGCGGATTCGCGCGGTCTATGCAGCGGCTCGGGCTGGACTATCTGGATCTCTATCTGATCCATCAGCCGCTCTCCGATTACTACGGCGCGTGGCGGGCGATGGAGGAGCTCTATCGGGAGGGCGTGATCCGTGCCATCGGCGTGTGCAGCTTCTATCCCGACCGGCTCGCGGACCTGATCGCCTTCAACGACGTTGTGCCGCAGGTCAATCAAGTCGAGGCGAACGTTTTCTTCCAACAGAACGAGGCGCAGGCGTATATGACGTCCAAGAACGTGCAGATGGAGGGCTGGGCGCCGTTTGCCGAGGGGCGGAACGACCTGTTCGGCAACGAGACGCTGCGGGAGATCGGTGCGAAATACGATAAGAGCGTCGCCCAGGTCGTGCTCCGCTGGCTTCTGCAGCGAGATATTGTCTGCATCCCCAAGAGCGTGAAGAAAGAACGGATGCGGCAGAACTTCGATGTGTTCGACTTCGCGCTCACGGCGGAGGACATGAACGCGATTGCCGCCCTCGATACCGGCGTCAGCGCGTTCTTCGACCATCGCGACCCCGCCGCTGTGGAGCGGATCGCGGGCATGGTCAGAAACGTATAGGCGGCGGACAAAGTCATATAGAACGTGAACGGCTTCATCACATAAAAAACTCCTGTGCAGGACTGCCCCGATCAGGCATCCCGCACAGGAGTTTTTGATATTATGGTTGTCGGTTCTTATGCGCCCGCCGCTTCGTACCCGAGGGCGAGCGCCTGCATATTCTGCTCCACGGTATGCGGCGGGACGCGGTTTTTCACGGCGGCTTCGACGGCGGAGAGGGGGACGAGATCCGCGACGCGCGTGATGGCACCGAGGGCGACGATGTTCGCGAAGAGGGCTTTGCCAAGTTTTTCGATAGCGAGCGTGGTGATGGGGACGGAGACTGTGTGCGCCGCGTGCGGCACGTGGGGGACGAGCGCGCTGTCAACAATCAGGATGCCGTTCCTATCGTCAAGATCGCCCGCGTATTTATCCGCGGCTGCCTGCGTCATGGCGAGGACGATGCCCGGATGCTCCACATGCGGGTGATAGATGGCGGCGTCACTGATAATGACCTCGGAGCGGGACGCGCCGCCGCGTGCTTCGGGACCGTAGGACTGCGACTGCGCGACGTTCATACCGCACGCGGTTGCCGCCTCCGCAAAGATGATGGCGGCGGTGATGACGCCCTGCCCGCCCGAGCCGGAGAGACGAAGTTCCTTCTGCATATCAAAGCCCTCCCGCGCGGCGTTTAATCTCGGCGTCTGCTGCCCCGTATTCCTCGCCCGCACACGCGCAGAGGAGGCCGATGGGGAATTTGTCCGGCGTGCGTTTTTCGGTCGGGAGTTTGTCCCACGCATTCTTCATGACGGCGTGGTCGCGCATCCACGCGAGCATCGCGGCGGGCGCGCCCATCTTGTTCCGCCGCCCGTAGGCGGTGGGGCATTGGACGATGGCTTCGATGAGGGAGAAGCCGTGACTTTCTAGTCCGCCCGCAATCATCTGCGTGAGGTGTTTGACGTGGAACGCCGTCGAGCGCGCGACATAGGTCGCTCCCGCAGCCTCGGCAATGCGGCAGGCGTCGAGCACGCGGTCAACCGTGCCGTAGGGCGCGGTCGTCGTGGACATGCCCGTGGGCGTCGTCGGCGAGGTCTGCCCGCCCGTCATGCCGTAGATATTGTTGTTGAAAAGGACGACCGTCAGATCGACGTTGCGCCGGCAGCCGTGCAGGAAATGATTGCCGCCGATGGCAGTACAATCGCCGTCTCCTGTAATGACAATGACATTCAGCTCGGGGCGCGCGAGCTTGATGCCCGTGGCAAAGGGAATGGCGCGCCCGTGCGCCGTATGCACCGTGTCAAAGTCCATGTAGCCCGACCCGCGCGAGGAACAGCCGATGCCGGAGACGATGACCGTGTTGTCCTGCGTGATGCCGTCCGCGCCCTCGATCGCCTCGGCGATGCATTTGAGCGCCGTACCGTTGCCGCAGCCGGGACACCAGAGGTGCGGCAGACGGTTTTGCCGGAAAAACTGCTCGTAGCCGCGGTCGATGTCCGCGTGCAGATTTGTATTCTCCATTATGCCCGTCCCTCCTCACACATGCGCCGAATCTCCGCAAGAATCTCCTGCGGGGTGAAGTCCAGCATATTGTATTTGAGGCAGGGGCGGACGGGCGTGCCGTGCGCCGCGCGCGCGACTTCGTGCACGAGCTGACCGTAGTTCAGCTCCGCGACGAGGAGCGATTTCACGCGATCTGCGAGCCGTGAGATGGCGGCATTGGCAAAGGGCCAGATCGTTTGGAGACGCAGAAAACCGATGGCAAGACCCTCCGCACGCGCCGCGCGGACGGCTTCGTAGGCAGTGCGCGCTGTGCCGCCGTAGCTGACGACGGCGTAGTCCGCATCCTCCATGAAGTGTTCTTCCACGTGGATGATCTCCTCGCCCACGCGGTCGATTTTCTCATGCAGACGGCGAAGCAGCGACTCTGTGACGGCGGGACTGCCCGAGGGGAAGCCCGTCTCGTCGTGCAGGAGTCCCGTCACATGGATGCGGTAGCCGTCGCCGAACCGCGCGACGTCGGGGACGAGGTCTTCACCCACCGCATACGGCTGATAGCCTTCTGCGCGTGTCAGTTTCGGCAGGCGGCGCGGATAGATGTCGAGCTCGTCCTGTGCGGGCAGCGTGACGTTCTCGCGCAGATGCCCGACGATCTCGTCCGTCAGCAGGATGACGGGCGAGCGGAACCGCTCGGCGTAGTTCACCGCCATGACCGCCATGTCGAACGACTCGCGGACGCTCCACGGCGAGAGCACGATGATGGGATGATCGCCGTGCGTGCCCCAGCGCGTCTGCATCACGTCGCCCTGCGCGGGCGCGGTCGGCTGTCCCGTGGAGGGACCGACGCGCTGTACGTTGACGACGACGCAGGGAATCTCCGCGCACGCGGCATAGCCGATCAGCTCCTGTTTCAGCGAGAAGCCGGGGCCGCTCGTCGCGTCCATGACCTTTGCACCCGCGAGCGACGCGCCGAGGATCGCGCCCATCGCGCCGATCTCATCCTCCATTTGGAGGAACGTGCCGCCGATTTTCGGCAGCAGCAGCGCCATCTGCTCCGCGATCTCCGTCGACGGCGTGATGGGGTAGCCCGCGAAGAACGTTACCCCCGCCGCGACCGCGCCCTCGGCGACCGCCTCGTTGCCCTGCATTAGTCGGGCAGAGGAATTTGTTTTGCTCATACGACTGCCCTCCGCTCCACGAATATCGCAAAATCGGGACAGCGCATCTCGCACTGCCCGCAGGCGATACAATCATCGGGACGGACAGGCGTGATCTTGCCGAGGAGGCTCACCTCGAGCACCTTTTTTGGGCAGAATGCCGCGCAGATACCGCAGCCCTTGCACCTTTTTTCTTTGATAAACAGCTCACCCTTCATGGCGTTCAACTCCCGCCGGGATGCGGAACACATCCCACAATACACAGAACACATCTTCATCCCGTCGGCTATGCTGCCGTTTCTTCTTTGGATGATAATCCCATTATAACAGAAAATACAGAAGAAAAGAAATAAAATGCATGAATACATGTCGTATTTCGGTCTGTGTATACGGGGTTATTGACGCATGGGCGGCGGCGTGGTAATCTATACGATCATTGAACTTTTGCAGAAATATCGGGAGGTGCTCCTTGCAGTTCTATACCTATGCCTATATCGTGCAGCGCAGTCAGGTCAGCGACGCCGTGCAGTACGCGCTTTCGTTTCTCGCGCTGGCGGCGCTGCTCTTTGTGATTTTCAAATATTTGCGCAGCCGGTTCGTCTCGCGCTACCGTGATCTCATCGTTATTCTGCTGCTCACCGTTTTATTTCTCGGCGGCGTTCAGTACAGCGGCTATACGCAGACGAGGAGCGATCGGGAGCAGACATCGCGCATGGCGCTGTTCCTGCACCGCATCGCGGATGATCTCGGCGTCACGGTGAATGAGGTGCGGACGAACTCGACCAATCTGAAACAGGGGATGATCGTCAGCGTGCACGGGACATACTACACCGTGACGTTCAATGCGGATTTTACCTCGTTTCGCTATGATCGGACGCATCTGATGAGTCGGGATGTGCAGATCGTGGATAAGGAGGACTGACATGATCATCTATTCGCTCGTACTCGTGAAGCTCGCGCTCGGACTCCTGTGTCTCATTCTGCAGATCAATCTGCTCGGCAAGGGGAACCTTGCGCCGAGCTCGGCGACGGATCAGGTGCAGAACTATGTGCTCGGCGGCATCATCGGCGGCGTGATCTACAACAACGACATCTCGGTGCTCGAATTCGTCCTCGAGCTCATCGCGTGGACGCTGCTGGTGCTCGTCCTCAAATATGTGAAGTCCACGAGCAGCGCGGTCAAAGGATTTGTCGACGGTCGGCCCGCGGTCCTCATCGAACGCGGCAAGCTCAAGGTGGAGGAGTGCATGCGGCACGGGATGCTCGCGCACGATATTCACCTAAAGCTGCGCATGGCGGGGGTCTACTTCGTGAAGGATGTGAAGCGCGCCGTGCTCGAGCCGAACGGGCAGCTGACCGTGATCCAGTACGGCGAGCAGAATGCGCGCTATCCGCTCATCCTCGACGGGCAGATTGACGACGACGCCCTTGAACTCATCGATAAAGACCGCGTGTGGCTCAAGGGCGCGCTGCGCGATGCGGGGTATGAGCTGAAGGATATTTATATTGGGGAGTATAAGGAGGGGGCGCTAGCCTTCTACCCTTATGAGTAGGCGTGACGCGGGATTTTGGCGCATAGCTGTGTCACTGCGAAAAATCCTGCGGAGGGCGTAGGGAACGCCGCCGTATTGCGTTCAAGGGCACGGCAGCGCCGTGCCCCTACGGGGGCGGCGTGAATTGCTGAGACTTCTCACGATGCAAGGGGAACGCACCGCCTCAGGCGTTCCGCCGTTCTCTATCGTACGGTGAGGGGGCATATATCGCCGTCGCGGAGCTTTTACCCCGCAGGGGCGGCGTGCTCCGGTTGTTTCTTGTCGACGCAATGTCGCCGCGCCGCGGTACTGCCCGGCGCATGATCGACCGCCGGGCGGTGCGGCACAGGATCCTTTATCATTAGTCGTAACGCGCACACCGTTTGCGCAGCGACAAGAATATGCCCCCGAACCGATAAATCCGAGCCGCACATAGAATAGACGTTAAAAAGCTATCGCATGAATTTTCTATGCGATAGCTTTTTCTTGATCTCTTCACTTCACGCGATACGCCACGGCATACATCACGGGGAGTACCAGCAGTGTCAGCACGGTAGCGACGATGAGTCCGCCCGCGATGGCGACCGCCATAGGTCCCCAGAAGATGCTGCGCATGAGGGGCAGCATTCCGAGGATGGCGGCGGCGGCGGTGAGCATGATGGGGCGGAACCGCAGGACGGCGGAGTCGATGATAGCGTCCATGGGTCGCTCGTCCGCGTCCTCATGCTTTTTGATCTGATCGATGAGGATGACGGAGTTGCGGATGATCATGCCAAAGAGCGCGAGGATGCCGAGATACGCGACGAAGCCGACGGCGGAGTTCGTGAGCAGCATCGCGAGCACGACGCCGATGAGCCCGAGCGGTGCGGTGAGGATGGTCAGCGTCATCTTGCCCATGCTGCCGACCTGTATCATGAGGAGCGTCATGATGATGAAAATCATGGCGGGCACGGGCTTTACGAGGTAGCTCATGGAGTCCGCGGAGTCCGCGAGCGCGCCCGCCGTCTCGATCGTCGTTCCCGCGGGGAGATTGTCGCGCAGCTCCTTTGTCGCGGCGAAAATGCGGCGCGCGGCGTCGTTGCCCTCGCCCTGCGTGACCTCCGCCTGTACGAGGATGGACGGGCGCAGGTTGAGGCGCTTGATGAATCCATCTTCCGCCTCATAGGAAATATGCGCAATCTGCGCGAGCGGGATGTACCCGCCGGACGTGGCGACGGGGAGCTCCCCGAGCCGCTCGATATTCGTCCGATCTGGCTCTGCAAGCCGCAGAGCGATGCCGATCGTGCGGTCGCCCGTGTAGAACTCCGCCGCCTGAGCGCCCGAGAGCTCGGTGTAGAGCATCTGCTTGACAGCCTTGGCAGTGATGCCGAGACGTTTCAGTTTTTCCTTGTCAAAATCGATGCGGACAGCTTTCGTTTTCTCCGTCCAGTCGAGGTGTACGTTCGCGGTCGCGGAGTCGCTGCTCGCGATCGCAGCGACCTCCTCGGCAACGCGCCGTGCTTCGTCCGCGGTGGGGGCGGAGACGCGCAGCATGACGGGGAAGTCGGCAGGCGGCCCCGTCTGGATGTATTGCGTCGTGACGCGTGCGCCCGAGAGCTCGTCGCGGCGTGCGTCGCCGATGAGCGCCGCAAGCTGTTCGCGCTCCGCCGTGCCCTTCGCCGTGATGACGAACTGCGCCGTATTGTCGGCGTCCGCCTTTGGGTCGACGGTGAGGACAAAGCGCGGCGTGGACTGCCCGACGTAGTACGCGTAGTTTTCGATTTTGTCCATATGCGCGTCGAGGAGCGCCGCGAGCCGCTCCGATTCTGCCTGCGTCGCCTGCATGGACGCACCCGCGGGCAGCGTCAGACGGACGAGTAGCTCGGGGCGCAGCGACGGCGGGAAAAAGGTCTGCTTGATATGCGGAAAGGCAACGAGGGACGCGGCGAATACGAGTACCGTCCCGGCGAGCACGACGGCGCGATGCGCGAGGAACGCGGTCAGCACGCGGCGAAAGAGCCGGTAGAAGCGGCTTTGGTACGGATCGTGCGCGGTCTCTTCCTTTTTGACGCGGATGAGGTAGTATCCGAGCAGTGGCGCGACCATGACGGAGACGATCCAACTGAGGACGAGCGCGATGCCGATGACGGGGAAGAGCGCGGCGCAGAATTCGCTCGCGAGCCCCTTGGCAAACGCAACGGGGATGAACCCCGCGCAGGTGATGAGCGTGCCCGTGAGCATCGGTTTTGCGGTCTGGGTAAAGGCGTAGCACGCGGCTTCGAAGCGATCCATACCGCGCTCAAGCTGCACGCTCATCATTTCGACGGCGATGATGGCGTCGTCAACGAGCAGACCGAGCGCGATGATGAGCGCGCCGAGCGAGACCTTGTGCAGGTCGATGCCGAGGATATACATCGCGACGAACGTGCCCGCGAGCACGAGCGGGATGCAGCATGCGACGACGAGCCCCGTGCGCAGTCCGAGCGAGAGGAAGCTGACGGCGAGCACGATGACGACGGCGAGCAGCAGCGTCTCGACGAAATCGTCAATGGAGTTCTGCACGACGGCGGGCTGGTTTGAGACCTCGCTGAGCTCTGCACCGAGCGGAAGGTTTGCACGGATCTCTGCGGTGAGCGCGGAGAGATTTTGCCCGAGTTCGAGGATATTGCCGCCGTCCGCCATGGAGACGGCGATGCCGACGGCAGGGGCGCCGTCGTAAAACATCTTCGGATCGGCAGGCTCGATGTCGCGCCGCTCGACCTTTGCGATATCGCCGAGACGAAAGACGCGCCCGTTCGCGGCGATGGGCAGCGCGCGGATGTCCTCGACGTTTTCAAAGACGCCCGAGGCGCGCAGGTAGACGTTGTCTGTCTCCGTCTCGATGTGCCCCGCCGTCATCATCGCATCCTGTCCCGCCAGAGCGTCCGTGATGACCTGCGGGCTGATGCCGAGCTGCGCGAGGCGGTCGAGAGCGATCTCGACGTAGACGCGCTCGCGCTGGACGCCGATGAGGACGACCTTTTGCACGCTCGGCACGGCGAGGATGCGGCGGCGGGCATCCTCCGCCATCGCGCGCAGCTCCTCATAGGAGTAGTCCGCGCCCGTGACGGCGTAGATCGAGCCGTAGACGTCGTCGAAGCGGTCGTTGTAGTAGGGACCGAGCACGCCGTCCGGCAGATCGCGCTTTACGTCCTCGCCGAAGTTATGCACGTCGCGCCACGTCGGGCGAATCTGTGCCTTGTCCACCTCGGGGCGCAGCTCCAGATAGATGACGGTCTGCCCGGGGCGCGTTTCGCTCTTGATCTGCTTCATCCCCGGGACGTCTTGGAACCGGCGCTCGAGCTTGTCCGTGACCTGCTCCTGCATCTCCTCTGCCGTTGCGCCCGGCCATGCGGCGGAGACGACCATCTGGCGGATGGTGAACGCGGGATCCTCCATGCGCCCGAGCGACCGGTAGGCGAAAACGCCGCCGACGGCGAAGACGATGATGAAATACCAAACGAGGGAACGATGGCGCAGCGAGAGCTCGGTGAGATTCCTCATTGCGTGCGCACCGCCTCTCCCTCGTGTAGTTGGTGGACGCCCGCCGTCACGACGACGGCGCCTGCGGGGAGTCCCGTGACGACGACGTCGTTATCATGAAATGCCGTGACCGTGACCGTTTGGAGATGTACCGCGCCGTCCGCGACGATGTAAACGCCCGTCGTATCGCCCGTCTGATAGAGCGCAGAGAGCGGGATCACTGCCCCCGCCGCATCCGCTGCGGCGAGATGCACATGCGCCGTCATGCCGAGCGGCAGCTCCGCGGGGGCATTCGTGAGCGCGATGCGCGCGGCGTAGGTGCCCGTCGCGGCATCGGCGACGGGGGCGATCTCGCGCACGGTGCCCGTATAGGCAATATCGTCTGCCCAGAGCGTCACGGCGGCGGGCATACCGACCGAGACATCCGATAGTCGGCTCTCCGGAACGGCGATCTCGATCTCGCGCGCGCCCTCCTGCGTGAGCGTCATGACCGTCTGCCCCGCGGCGACGACTTGACCCTCCTCGACCGTGATATTCGATATGACACCGTCCGCACCTGCAACGAGGTGTGTGTAGCCGAGCGCGTTGCTCGCCTCTGTGCTCTGCGCCGCCGCCTGACGATAGGCAGCTTCGGCGGCGTCCGCCTGCGCGCGGTACTGATCGAGCGCTGCCGCCGAGATCGCCTGTGCGGCATAGAGCTCCTCATAGCGCGCGAGATTCGTGCGCGCGAGCTGCATCTGTGCGCGCGCCGACGCAACGCCCGCATCCGCGGCGTTCGCCTGTTGCTGCACATCGCGCGCGTCGATGACCATGAGCACATCGCCC
Source organism: Selenomonas sp. FOBRC9 (assembly GCF_000287655.1). NCBI lineage: Bacteria > Bacillati > Bacillota > Negativicutes > Selenomonadales > Selenomonadaceae > Selenomonas > Selenomonas sp. FOBRC9. The sequence goes on along the minus strand of NZ_ALJR01000039.1, from coordinate 136,343 downwards.
GCGCGGACACGCGTCCCGACGTTCACGTTGCGCGAGAGAATCTGTCCGCCGACCTGAAAGGCGAGCTTCGTTTCGTAGCGTCCGCGCACCGTGCCGGCATAGCCCGTGTCGCCTGTAGAAGAGGCATCGCCGACCGTGACCGTTCGCACGAGGGGAGGCGGCATTTCCTTTTCGGCGGTCGTGCCGCAGCCCGCCGCGGCAATCGCTGCTGCGAGAATAAGTACCGTATAGAAGTGCTGCTGCATATTCGTCTCCCTTCATCGATCTGTCAAGCGGTTCATCACATGTCCATCGGGTTCGAGGCTGTACGGAGAAAATAGAGTATATGCGAATTCTACCACCGAATCAGAACGCTGTCCATATCGTGAAGATTTGAACAGCCGCCATATTTATGGTACAATAACGAAATCGATAGGAGAAAGGATTTCATGATGGACGAGGAACAGCGGCGGTATGAAAAGATCCGCGGGGCGTACCGATCGGTTGGGCGGCTTGCGAATCTGTACGACGGCATGATGACGTACAGTACATGGTCGGGGAAATTCGTCTCACGGCTCGTGTGGGGGCTCGACCGCGCGGGCGTTGCGCGCTATGTGGGGCTCGCGCTGCGCGCGGCGCACGAGGGCTTTGCGGGGCGGCTGCTCGAGGTGCCGGTCGGGACGGGCTGTCTCTCGCTCCCCGTCTACGCGGAACTCCCGGACGCCGACATCACTTGTCTCGACTACTCGCCCGCGATGCTCGCAGCGGCGCGGGCGCGGGCGGATGCGCTCGGTGTGCGCAACGTCGCTTTCGTCGAGGGGGATGTCGGACAGCTGACGTTCGAGGATGATTTCTTCGACGCGGCGGTATCCATCAACGGATTTCACGCGTTCCCGGACAAGGAGAGCGCATGGGCGGAGGTACACCGCGTACTGCGTCCGGGCGGGCGGCTGACAGGCTCGGTGTTCATCCTGGGGAAGAACCCGCGGACGACGTTCGTCGTCACGCAGCTCTATCAGCGCATGGGATTTTTCACGCCGCCGTACGACACGGAGGAGAGTCTTACGATGCGTCTGCAAAAGCTCTACCGCGAGGTCTCCGTGGAGTGTGTGGAATCGCTGGCATGTTTTTCTTGTGTGAAGTAAAATGTTTGGTTCAAAGGAGTAGATGATGATGAAATTTCGTCGTATCGTATGTGCGCTCTGCATGGGGCTGATGCTCGGCGGTATCGTTGCCGCACCTGCGGCGTTCGCCGAAGAAGCGCCGGCGGAACAGCAGCAGGCTGCACCCGAGGTTGTGCAGATGTCCATCGAGGAGAGCGGTGTCTTTACCGTGGCGAAGCTCGAGGAACAGATGAAGGCGACAATTGACCTCTTTGAAAAGGGAGATATTGCGGCGCTGCAGGCGAGCGCAACCGACCAGATGCGTTCGGGACTCACGGAGCAGCTCGTGAATGAGGCAAAAGCAGAGTTCGCGCCGAAATGGGGGGCGCGTGTGGCGTTCGGCAAGCCGTATATGGTTGCACTGCGTCAAGGGGACGAGGTTATTGCAATCGGTGAGATCGCAGTCGGGTACAAGGCGACGGCGGTCGTCTATCGTCTCACTTATGACCGGAATATGAAGCTCGCGGGATTCTTTGTGAAGTAATTGCCGAACGGTGTGCGCACTGGCTGATCAAGTGTCATAAGCGAGGGCGTGGACGCTGTGTCCGCTATAAATAATCAGATACAGTAAAACGGGACTGCTGCATTTTGGGCAGCAGTCCCGTTTTTTATGGAGATTTGTGTGTTGTGCCGCCTCGATAGGGGCGGCGATGCCTTGCTCTTGAACTCGTTGCAGCGGGGCAGCGTGTAAGGGCTAAGAAGATGGACGCTGCGGATGAAAATCCTATGCTGCACCTTATGTCGCGTCATCATAGACGCTGTCGTCATACCCCGCCGTATCATCTGCCGACGTACCCGACTGCGTCGATGCAGGAGCCTGGAACGAGGCGGCGCTGTCATAGGTGGTCTGTACACCGTAGAGCGTCGTCTCGCCCTTCGTCTGGATGTAGAATTCTGTTCCTGCGGGGAGGTCGACGTTTTTGCCGCGGACAAAAGCGCCCGCAACGATTCCGATGGGACCGAGCACAGCCATGCCCGCGAGCGATGCGCCTGCCGCCATCGCCAGATGCTGCATTTCCTTTTTCGCCTCTTCGCCGATGTAGGTTGTCACATAGGTGCCGTCGAGCGCCTTTGTGTTGTTAAAGTCAATTTCGACCTGTGCGTTGCGCCCGAAATTGCGCGACTGGCGCACCTTTGTCACCGTGCCCTCGCCGCGCGAACCTTTCGTAAAGACGAGTGCATCGTTGACGAATACGTCGTCCGCGACCTGGTACTCGATCGTGTCGCCAACCTTGAGATTCTTTGCATTGACGGGCGTGACGAGCGAAACTTTGATGAGCGTATTCGCCGGGACGGTCACGGGGACGACGGGGATATCCTTGGTGCCGAACGAAGCGGTGCTGAGTGCAGAGATGCGCTTCTTGAATGTGCCGTCCTCCGTTTTTCCGAGGAGAGACATCTCCATCTCGCCGATGCGTTCCTGCACGGAGCGCATACTCGTCTCATGGCTGATGTTCCACTCGATCGCGTTGAGATCCATCAATACGGACGGTACGGTGCCGGTCGTATAGACCTCCTCGTAGAGCGCGTCGATGCGCGCCATCAGGCTGCCCGAGCGGTGTTTGCCGTCGTAGTCGCGCTCGAGCCGGTTGATGCGGTCGATGAGCGCGCCCGTCTGTTCCTTGCCGTAGGTATCCTGCTCGATGAGCGCCAGTTTGGACTGTACCGCGTTCGGCGGTTCCGCCGCAAATGCCGTGCCCACAGACGTGAGTACGAGCACAAAGGTCAGCATGAGTGCGCAGATTTTTTCTCGCATGGGTAGATCATCCTCCTACTTTGCCGTTTGCTTTTTTGCCGTCAGAAATTCCTCAATGAAGTCTACGATGCTCCGCATCGGCGAGCTCGCCGTATAGGGCTGCGGTATGTCCGTGCCTGGGACGGTGCGCAGGACTTCTTTCGTGTCGTAAATCTCCACCTGCGTGGAAAAAATGCGGTAGGTACTCTGCGTGCGGTCAAAACGCATCCGATAGAGATAGCGCCGATTTTCCGCCGCCTTCACGACAGCAACGACGGCGTCGCGCTCCGCCTCCGACACGCGCACGATGGAGAGCGTATCCACATAGTAGCCGGTGTCGCCGTCCGCATCGACGAACCGCATATCCTCTGCCGCCGCGCAGTGACCGAGTCCCATGAGGAACACGAGAGCGGCGAGCAGGAGTCCGCGCACACTGTACCGCCGCATCCGCATCAACGCCTCCTTTGGGGGAATCCCCGATCCCACATTCGCTTTCATATCCGTTCCATTATAGAGGAAATCGCATAGCGCGTCAAATTTATCTTATCTGTGTACGGCGCCGCACTGCATCCCCCTTTTTGGTTGCGAAAATTCCGTTTATGATGTAGTATAGACGTGCAATTATTTTTGAAAAGACAGGAGAATGCGCCCATGACCACAGCCTTGCAAAAGCGTATCTTACTCGCGCTCACCGCCGCCTGTACATTATTTCCGCAGGCGGTCGAGGCGGCGTACAGTGCGGACGGCGAGACGGGGATGCAGCATTTGGACTTCATCGAGAACCGCCGCCGCGAAGCGCGTGCGAACGCACTCACGCCGGAGCAGGAGAAACTGCTCGCGGATGTCGAGGCGATGCGGAAATATCTGAGGCATCCTGTGGATGCTGCGCAGCCTTCGCCGATCGCCTTTGAGGGCGACGATCTCACCTACGATCAGAGTACGGGCGCGTTCACGGCGAAGGGGCATGTCGATATTGTGCAGCTCGCGGCGCGGCGGTTCCAAGGGGACTATGTGGAGGGGAATACAACCTCCGGAGACGTCTCTATTCCCGACCGCGCACATCTGCTCCAGCTCACCGAGGGCGCGGCGCGCGTTACGCTCGACGGCTATCACATCAACTACAATTATCAAAAGCGCACGGGGACGATGGACGAGGCGGCGGGCAAGGTCGGCGCCTACTATATGACCGGGAAGCGGTTTGAGTTTTACCCCGATAAAATTGTGGTCTACGACGGCACACAGACGAAGTGCAGCGCCCAGCATCCCGACTATCATTTGAGTGCGGACGTGGCAGAGCTGTATCCGGGGGATCGGCTCGTGCTCACAAATGTGAAGTTTTGGCTGAAGAATAAAGTGATCTTCACAAAGAAACGCCATGAGGTGGACGTTTCGCATCCCATACAGAGAAATTTCCCGCGCGCGGGTTATGACAGCGACGACGGGGCGTGGGTGGAACAGACCTTTGAACAGACCGTTGCGCCGCGCGTGACGGCGGCGGTGAACCTCCACGTGACGACGAATCGAGGGTGGCGCACGCACTACGATCTCGGTTGGGAGAATGGGGGCGCGCGTGCACTCCTGACCTACGGCAACTATGAGGATAGTGACAGCGAGTGGATCAAAAAGGAACCTTCGCTCATTCTTGGTTATGGACAGCGCATCGGGAAGTCACCGATTCACTACAGCCTCAGTTCCGAGTACGGGCGCTGGTACGGCAGCGGCATCCACAGCAATCACTGGGTCTACGGCATCTCCGTTGCGCACGATACGATACCCTTTCACGGATTTGAGCTTGATCTTGCGGCGGGATATTCCATCACGCGCGAAAGCTACGATCACTCGCGTGTGCAGGGCATGAACGCGAGCGCGTTCCTTACAAAGGAGTTTAACGATCGCCTCGCTGCGTATGTCGGCTATCTTTATACCAAGAACACAAAGCAGAATGCGCTTTTTGCCTACGGTCAAGAGGACTATTCAAAGGTCTGGCAGGTCGGCATGAGCCTGCGGATTGATAAGCGCAACCGCATTGCCATCGGCGGTAAATATGCACAGGAGCCGCGGACGTGGACGGATGTCGATTACTACTGGTTCCATGACCTGCACTGTTCGCAGATCATTCTGCGTTGGCGGTCGAAGCAGAATTCGCTTAAAATTAAATGGGAGTTCACGCCGTGGTAAAAGACGCTGCGGAACTATGTGCCGCAGCGTCGTGTACTGCCGTGTGCAGAGAGGAGAGGTTGCCATGCTGATGCCGCGGGACGAGATGCGCGCATATGCCGCGGCGCTGCGCGCGGCGGGGCAGCGCGTTGTCTTTACCAACGGCTGTTTTGACATCCTCCACGCGGGGCATGTGCGCTACCTTGCGGCGGCGCGGGCACTGGGCGACTACCTGATCCTTGGGCTCAACAGCGACGCGTCCGTGCGTCGGCTGAAGGGGGAGATGCGTCCTGTCAACGATGAGCATGACCGCGCGGAGGTGGTCGGCGCGCTGAAATCCGTGGACGCTGTTGTGATCTTTGGCGAGGATACGGCGGAGGAACTCATTGCCGAGGTGCGCCCCGACGTCTATGTCAAGGGCGGCGATTATACGCGCGAGACCCTGCCCGAGGCACGCATCGTCGAGCGCTGCGGCGGTGCGGTCGCGTTCATCCCACTCGTCGCCGGGAAATCCACAACGAATATCATCCGGCGGATGCAGGAATCGTGAACAGCGTCCTCATCGTCAAACTCAGCGCGATCGGGGACGTCGTTCATGCGCTCCCCACGGCATACGCGATCAAGGAAACGTATCCCGCGGCGCACATCACATGGGTCGTCGAGCCGCCCGCATACGATATTGTCCGTATGTGCTCCTCGGTGGACGAGGTGATTGTCTTTCCGAAAAAGGAGCTGCGGACACGGGCAGGCTTTCGGCGCGGCTTTCCTGTGTTTCGCCGGCTTCTTCGGGCGCGCAGGTACGATGCGGCGCTCGATCTGCAGGGGCTGTTTAAGTCGGCGGCGATCGCTTTTTTTGTGCGTGCAGATAAAAAGATCGGCACAGGCTTTATGCGCGAGGGGGCGTGGCTCGTCTCGCGCCCCGTGCGGGGGGCGCACATCGGCGGGCACATCGTCGATCAGAATCTCGACGTCGCGCGCGCCCTTGGCTGTGCCGTGCGCGAGATTCGCTTCCCCCTGCAGATCCCGGAGGATGCCGCACGCGCTGCGGTGGAAAAGTGCGCGGCGGTCTGCGGCGGCGATCGTCCCTATGCCGCGTTGATCGTCGGGGCAAGCCGGGCGAATAAGATATGGCGGGCGGCGCATTTTGCGCGTCTGGCGGGACTGCTCCGCACGGCGGGCATCACGCCGCTCCTCGTGGGGGGCGGCACGGCGGACGAGCGGCGTGCCGCCGAGATCGCGGCACTCTCGGAGGAAGCCCCGCCGTCGCTCGTCGGGCGGACGACGTTCCCCGAGCTTGCCGCGCTCCTGCGCGGCGCGTGCGTTGTGGTCGGCGGCGATACGGGGCCCACGCACCTCGCGGATGCGGTCGGTGCGCCGACGCTCATGCTCATGGGCTCGTGGCCGCCCGCGCGCAACGGGCTCTACCGGCAGAGAGAGAACGTCATCGAGATCGACCGCCCCTGTCGGCACTGCATGAAGCGCGTTTGCCCGCTCGGGCTCGACTGCCTTGATGTGATTACGCCGGAGCAGGTGATGGCGCGGGCGATGCCGCTCATTTCCGGCGATGCATGACCGAACCGGCAAGGAGGATTTTGTGAAAATCGCGGTGATTATTCTCACGCACAATGAGGAAGCCCATATCGGCGCGTGCATCCGGAGTGCGGCGTTCGCCGATGAGATCCTCGTGATTGACGATGAGAGCGAGGATCGGACGCGCGAGATCGCGGCAGAGGCGGGGGCGCGCGTTATTTCTCACCCGCTCGCGGGGGACTTTGCCGCACAGCGCAATTTTGCACTCACGCAGACGACGGCGGATTGGGTGCTCTATTTGGATGCGGACGAGCGCGTCAGGCCTGCGGCGGGGGAGACGATGCGCCGCATCGCGGAGGAGAACCCCAAGGCTGCCTATGAGATCAAGCGTGTCAATATCGCCTTTGGGCAGAAAATGCGTTACGGCGGGCATCGTCCCGATCTGTGCCTGCGGTTTTTCCCGCGCGATGCCGTTCGCTGGGAGGGGCTTGTCCATGAACGCGTCTGCACGGAGCTGCCCGTTCGCAGACTCACGGGCGAGCTTTATCACTACACATATACGAGCTGGGATCGCTATTTTCAAAAATTCAACCAATACACGACGCTGATGGCACAGCGTCAACATGCGGCGGGCAAGACCTGCTCGTTTGCAAAAGTGCTGCTCGATCCGCCGTTTGCGTTCTTTCGGTTTTACATCCTGCAGGGCGGCATCCTCGAAGGGCGGCTTGGGTTTGTCCTTGGCGCGTTCCACGCGTTTTACACGATGGCAAAATATGTGAAGCTGTATTATATGCAGGCAAAGGACTGAGGGCGCATGTACGAAAACATCCTCGTCATCAACCTCATGCACCTCGGCGACCTCATGCTCATGACGCCCGTCCTGCGTACGCTCCGGCACAACTGCCCCGCCGCGCGCATCACACTCCTCGCCGACCTTCTGCTCGCCGACATCGTGCGCGAGAACCCGCATGTCGATCGCTGTCTCTTCATCGATAAAAAAGGGAAGGACGACAGCTTCCTCGGCATCCTCCGCTTTGCGATGAAGCTGCGGAAAGAAAAATACGATCTCGTCGTCAATCTCCACCGCAACGAACGCGCCTCGGCGCTCGCCGCACTCTCGGGCGGGCGGCGCATCGTCGGCTATGCAAAGCCGGGCTTTGCCCTCGCATTTGACACCGTAAGCCCCGATCAAAATAAGATCATGCACGAGATCCACTCTCACTATGCAGCGCTGCGCGATGCGGGCGTCATCGGCACGATCGACGACGCGGGGCTCGAGATGTGGGTGCCGACCACAGCGGAGGAAGAGGCGGCGCGCCTGTGGGCGGCGGAGTTTGCCCCCGGGGATCGGGTCGTCGCGCTCAATATCGGTGCGAGCTGGCGGACGAAACGCTGGGAGTCCGGCTATTTTGCCGCCGTCGCCGATAGTTATCTCACGCGCGGCTATCACGTCGCCATGATGGGCGGCCCCATGGACGTCGAGATTGTAGACGCCTGTGTTGCGCAGATGCAGGAGCGGGCGCATCCGCATCTGCATATCTTTACCGGGAAAGTAAAGCTCGGCACGCTCGCGGGGCTTCTGCGGCGGTGCGCCCTCTTCATCACGACGGACTCGGGTCCCATGCACGTCGGTGTCGCGATGAACGTCCCCGTCCTGTGCATGTTCGGCGCGTCACCCATCCCGGGGTTCTACCCCTACGACGCAAAGAGCATCTCCGTGCGCGCCCCCGTCCCGTGCCACCCCTGCCGCATCCACGAATGCCCGCTCACAGGCGACGAGCACATGATGTGCATGAAGCGGATGCCGCCCGAGCTGATCCTGACGTACGCCGACCGGCTCCTCGCCGAGACCGGCGGACGCTCCGCCTATGAACTGCCGCGCCCGACGCAATTTGAAACGCGCGTTGTTGAGATGCAGGCGGACGGACGCTTCGCACTCTCTCCGCCGGGGGCGGCGGGACGCGTCGTAATATCATCCCTCCCGCAGAGCAGATAACAGTTGCCTAGATATAGAAGGCTTTTCAAAAAGCCTCGGAAAAGATGAAGCAAAACAAAGGAGTCACTACAGTATATGAGCGCAATTCTAAACCGCAAACTTGACCGATCCAACGAGCTTTGGGCAGAGGCGCAGGACACGATCCTCTCGGGCTGCCAGCTCTACAGCAAGGGGACGGAGACGCACATCAAGGGCGTCTCGCCGATCTATATTGATCACGGCAAGGACGCGCACGTCTGGGACGTGGACGGCACGGAATACATCGATTACGACATGGGCATGGGTCCCGTCCTGCTCGGCTATCAATACAAGGCTGTCGACGATGCGGTCGTCGCGCAGCTGCGCCGCGGCATGGGCTACTCGCTCGTCGCGCCCGAGGAGGTCGAATACGCAAAACTGTGCGTAAAGCATATCCCGAGCGCGGGCAAGGTACGCTTCCTCAAGACAGGTTCCGGCGCGACGGAGGCGGCGGTGCGCATCGCGCGCGCCTACACCGGGCGGCGGCACGTCCTGCGCGGCAAATACCACGGCTGGCACGAATGGACGACGGCGGCGGAGCACGACCGGCAGGGCGGCGTCCTCCCGGAGTCGCACAGCTATATCCATAAATTTGACTACAACGACCTTGAACAGGTGCGGGACTATTTCAAAGCATATCCGGACGACATCGCCGCGGTCATCACCGAAGCCGTTGAACACGAGGCGCCGCAGGAGCATTATCTCGAAGATTTGAAAACGCTCTGCCATGAACACGGCGCGCTGCTCATCTTTGACGAGATCGTGAACGGCTTCCACTTCGGCATCGGCGGCGCGCAGGCGTATTTCGGCGTGATGCCCGATCTCTCCACATTTGGCAAGGCGATGGCGAACGGAATGCCGCTTGCGATGGTCGCGGGACGCAAAGACATCATGGAGGACGTCGATCCGAAGGTGTTCATCTCGACGACGTTCGGCGGCGAGTGCCTTTCCCTCGCGGCGGGCATCGCCGTGATGAAGGAACTGGAGTCCGGTGAGGTGACGAAGGCGATTTGGGCGAAGGGGAAGTACCTCCAAGATAATTTCCGCAAACTCGCCAAGGACATCGGCGTGCCGATCGACCTCATCGGCTACCCGTGCCGTATGAATTTTGACTACACGGATTACGAGGGGCGGCGCGACTGGCTCTATAACTCCATATTTATGCAGGAGAGCGTCAAGCGCGGCGTGCTGCTCGGATGGAACGTGTTCCCGTGCTACACGCATACGCAGGAGGATCTGGATTTCTCGCTCAACGTGTTCGAAGACGCGATGAAGGTCTACCGCACGGCGCTGAAGAGCGGGCATCCCGAGACCTACATGGAGGGGACGCCGCTCAAGATCGTCCTCGGCTAAAAATTTTTCAACAATAAATGCACCTGAAAAGAGCGCAGCTATATAACGAGCTGCGCTTTTGTGGTATAATAAAGAGACGATTTGCAAAGTTTATACGAAATCGAATGCTCCAATAGCGAAGGGCGGTGAAGACGATCGATACACTTTTTTTGCGGGAGGCAACCATGGCGGATGCCGCGCTCTTGTTTCAATGGCGTAACGATGGAACGTCACGGGAAATTCACAGCAAAAAGCTCGATGCGTCGACGCATTTGCTGTGGGTGGAGGAGACGCTGCGTGATCCGGGCGCAAAGCTGTTCATCCTCATGCGGGGGGAGACCCCCATCGGGCGCATCCGCGTCAACCAAAGGGACGAGGGATTCGTCATCTCGTGCAGCATCGCCGCCGAATACCGTCGGCACGGCTATGGCGCGCGCATGGTCGCACTGCTCGAAGAGCATATGCGCACGCGCCACCCGCGCAGCGTCCTCGTCGCCTATGTGGAAAAGAAGAACGAAGCGTCGCGCCGCACATTCGAACGTCTCGGCTATCAGTGCATGGAGGAATACGAGTCCTATCGGTATACGAAGCAGCTCTGATGTGTTCATGCGGGGCAAAGTTACGAGAGCCGAGGGAAAATGAGGTGAACGGTACATGCGGAATGTGGAAGATCTCCTGCGCTATGGAGAAAGCTTGACACTCGAGTATAAAAAAGCGGAGCGCGGTCTTCCTCGGTCTATATGGGAGACCTATTCGGCGTTTGCCAATACGCGCGGCGGGACAATTGTGCTCGGCGTAGAGGAACAGCTTGACGCACCAATCGGGGAACGCGCATATCACATTTGCGGCGTGCAGAATCCGGACAAGCTGATTGCTGATTTTTGGAATACGATCAACAGTAATAAGGTCAGTGTGAATATCCTTGTTGATGCGGACGTGACGACACAGGCGGTCAACGGGAAAACTCTTGTCTGTATTGACGTCCCGCAGGCGACGTATCTGCAGCGTCCCGTGTACCTCAATGAGAACATACTTAAAAATACCTTTAAGCGCGGATACGAGGGCGATTATCACTGCACCGAAGAAGAAATCAAGGCAATGCTCCGCGATGCGAGTGATGTGGGGAACGACGGGACACTCCTAGAGGGGTATACGATGGATGACATCGACCTTGATACACTAGCCGCTTATCGTATGGAGTTTGATATACGCAATCCGGGGCATGTTTTGAGTTCACTGCCGCACCGCGATTTTTTAATGAACCTTGGCGGATATACGGTGGAGCGCCCTTCCGAGCGTGAGGGGCTGACGACGGCGGGACTTCTTATGTTTGGGAAAGGGCTGCCAATCCGCGAGCGATTTGACCATATCCGCATGGACTATATCGACGAGACAAACCGACTGCCGGGAAGCCGGTGGAGTGATCGGCTGACCTACGACGGCACATGGGAAAATAATCTATATAATTTTCTCAAGCGGGTCATTCCAAAGTTGACGGGGGATATTAAACGCCCGTTCCGCTTGGAGGGGATTGTCCGCATCGACGATACGGCGGTACATCGCGCCGTCCGTGAGGCGTTTGTCAATCTGATCATCCACAGCGACTATTTGATCTCCGGCGTGCTCAAAATTATCAAGAAGGATCACGGCTTTTATTTTTCGAACCCGGGGAATCTGAAACTCCCGATCGATATGATTTATAGCGGCGGACACTCGGCAACACGGAACCCACGGATGCAGACGATGCTTCGTATGATCGGTCTGGGGGATAATATCGGCTCGGGATTCCCTACGATTTTGTCGGCATGGGGCGAGGAAAACTGGCGCAAGCCGGATCTCAGTGATAATCTTGACGTTCATATCGTAGAGCTGAAGCTTTGGACGATCTCGGCGATGCCGCAGGAGTGTACGGATTATTTGTACCAACTTTTTGGGGCGGCATATGGGCGCCTTTCGTCGCATGAGCAGATTATCCTGACGACAGCCTATTTGGAGGATGAGGTCAGTAACACGCAGCTGCAATCGCTGCTCGATCTCCATCCGACCGACATCGGGAAGGTGTTGTATGGGCTGACCAAACGGGAAATGCTGCGTATGAATCATAAGGGACGGTGGACGACCTATCGTCTAAACACCGAATACCAATGCGCGGAGACGATGCCGGAACCTGAAATTACCGTGTCCGAGGCGCTTGGTCTCAATCCCACAGATCGGCTGATCTATGAGTATCTGTGTGAGAATGAGCTTATTACAACCAAACAGATCAAAGAGATTACGCGGATCAAGTCAGGTGTAGGTGCCTTGATCGCTGTGAGGAGATTGATGAAAAAGGATTTGATTGAAAAAATGCGTAGGGGGCGGTTTGTGTACTATCGGCGCAAGAAGTAAGCGTCCATAAGTTAGGGTATTGCGCTAAAAAGTTAGGGTATTGCGCTAAAAAGTTAGGGTATTGCGCTAAAAAGTTAGGGTATTGCGCTAAAAAGTTGGTGTGTTGGGCGAAAAAGTTGGGGTATTGAGCGAAAAAGTTGGGGTATCGGCACTTTGTAGGCGGTTGCACATTGCGTGAGGCTTGCAGTCCGGCGAAAGTTTCGGTACAATATACAATAATAGGACGAACACCCGAATCAGTGGAGATAGGAGCGGTTTCATGGACATGACCAAAATTCGCGCTGTCGTTGCGGAAAAGAGCGTGCGTAGCAACATTCTCGTTGTCGGCGATGTCATGCTGGATAAATATTATTCCGGCGAGGTCACGCGCATCTCGCCCGAGGCGCCCGTGCCGATCACGCATGTGACGGGGACGCGCGAGACGCTCGGCGGCGCGGCAAACGTGGCGCACAACATCGCGCTTCTCGGCGCGCACGTCAGCATCGCGGGCTTTGTCGGCGACGATGTGCACTGCAGGACGCTGCTCGAGAAATTCACCGCGCGCGGCATCGACTACACAGGACTTGTCCGGACGAACCGTCCGACGACGACGAAGATTCGCGTCATCGGCGGACATCAGCAGATGTTGCGCCTTGATTTCGAGGACGCCAGTGCAGTGGACGGCGACTACATGAAGCAGTACCTTTCCTATATCGACGGTAAGCTGAACGAGAGCATGGACTGCGTGATCATCTCGGACTACGGCAAAGGCTCGTGCACCGAATTTGCGGCGCAGCATATCATCCGTGCCGCACACGATCACGGCGTTCCCGTCATCATCGATCCGAAGGGGACGCAGTGGGCGAAATATAAGGATGCCGACTACATCACGCCAAATCTGAAGGAAATCAACGAGGTGCTCCTCGAACCCATTGCGAACGAGGACTTTGACGTGGAAAAAGCGGCGCGTTACGTCATGCGCAAATTCAGCATTCGCAACCTCATTCTCACGCGATCGGAGAAAGGACTTTCCATTGTCCACGGCGACGAGGTTACCCACATCCCGACGCACGCGCAGGAGGTGTTCGACGTATCGGGCGCGGGCGATACCGTGATTGCGGTCTTTGGACTCGCGCTTGCGGGCGGACTCAAGCCCGCGGACGGCGCATATCTCGCGAATCTCGCGGCGAGCGTCGTCGTTTCGAAGGTCGGCACGTATGCGGTCAGCAGAGAAGAGCTCCTCGCTGTGCTCGACCGTGAGGAAGGAGTGACGGCATGATCATCGTTACCGGCGGTGCCGGATTCATCGGCAGCAATCTCGTCCACGAGCTCAATCGGCGCGGACATACGGACATCCTCATCGTGGACGACCTGAAGGACGGCGAGAACTACAAGAACCTGCGCGGACTGCATTTCATCGACTATCGGCACAAGGACGACTTCCTCCGGCTCATTGAGGACGGCGAGTTCGACGGGACGGACATCGACGCCATCTTCCACGAGGGCGCGTGCTCGGACACGATGGAGTACGACGTCAACTACATGATGAAGGTAAACTACGCATATTCCAAGGCGCTCCTTCACTTTGCCATGGCGGCGCGCATCCCCTTCCTCTACGCCTCTTCCGCCTCGACCTACGGCGGGGGAAAGCATGGGTTCACCGAGGGAGATCTATGCGAGGATGCGCTCAATCCCTATGCATATTCAAAACTCGCGTTTGACCGCTATGTGCGGCAGGTGATCCCCGAGGCGCGTAGTCAGATTGTCGGGCTGAAATACTTCAACGTCTACGGACCGCAGGAGCACCACAAAGGGAAGATGGCGTCGATCTTCTACCAGCTCTACAATCAGATCAAGGAAACGGGCGAGACGCGCCTTTTCCGCGGGACGGACGGCATCGCGGACGGCGCGCAGCGGCGCGACTTCGTCTATGTGAAGGACGTCGTGCGCGTCAACCTGTGGTTTTGGGAAAGCGGCGGCGAGAGCGGCGTCTACAACTGCGGCACAGGAACGGCGCACACGTACAACGAGGCGGCGCGTGCCGTCATCGACGCGCTCGGCACGGGAAAGATCGCCTATCGCGACTTCCCCGAGGTGCTGCGCGGCAAATATCAGAACTACACGCAGGCGGATACGACCTCGCTCCTCACCGCGGGCTACGACGGCGGATTTACTCCTATGGAGACGGCGGTGCGGGAGTACTGCGCGTTCCTCGATGCGGGCGGATATTTCTCCTATGCCGAAGAATAAGGCGATCTTTTTCGACCGTGACGGCACGCTCAACGTCGATGTGGACTATCTCCACGATCCCGCGGACTTCGTGTGGACGGAGGGCGCGATCGATGCCGTGCGCTGGGCGAATACGCACGGCTATCTCGCGATCGTCGTCACGAATCAGAGCGGCGTCGCGCGCGGCTACTTCCCCGAGAACGACGTCACGCGCCTGCACGATTGGATGAATGCGGAGCTGCAAAAGTGCGGCGCGCACATCGACGCGTTCTACTATTGTCCGCATCATCCTGCGGCAAAGATTCCCGCCTACCGGCAGGACTGTGACTGCCGCAAACCCGCACCGGGGCTTCTCCTGCGCGCCCTGCGCGAGCACGACATCGACCCCGCCGCCTCCCTCATGATCGGCGACGCCCCGCGCGATATTACCTGCGCCGAGCAGGCGGGCGTCCGCGGCGTCCTCTATACGGGCGGAGATTTGTGCGCGGCGGTACGGAGAGAACTTGGGTGAACAAGCAGGATGAAGCAATAAGGCAGAACGGAGTGAAAACGTGCGCATCGCTATCTTTGAGAATATCATGACGCCCGGCGGGCATGAGGTCGATTTTGACCGTATTCTCGTTGAGGAGCTGCGTGCTCTGGGACATGAGATTTCGTTTTATGTGCCGGAAGGATTTCAATTCGGTATGGACTACCATGTGCCTGTCACTTATCTTGCGGGGGCATCCGTTCAATACACGAGTGCGCGCGGACTCAAGAAGCTTTTTCTTTCTGCCCGGCGTGAGCGGAGACGTTTTGGCTGGTATCGCCGACTTTATTCGGCGGCGGTGGCGGGGGCATATGATGCCCTTATTGTTCCGACATCGACATATCGCTATCTGAGAGCGCTCACACACAGCATACTGCGGCGATCTCCCGTACCGATTATTTTTATTCAGCATGGAGTGAACCCGGGAGAAGCGTCTAAGTTCTTGTATGTAGCAGATCGCTTGGAAAACTATCCTAATATTTATCCGACTGTGATTACCTTTGGCGATGCGATTTTCGACCGGAAGCGTGATCATATTTATACGGTTTTGCCGCCGACCTTCGTACCGCGTGATATTAAAATAGAACAGAAACCGATACCGCAAAAAGATCATCCGATCACCATCGGTTTTTTTGGACAATTTCGCAGGGAGAAACGACTTGAAGATCTCCTGCAGGTCTATCTTGCGGGAAATTATAGGCGACCTGTCCGTTTGCTCGTTCAAGGCTCGACGATGCACGATGAGGATGCCAAAGAGTTTGAACGCATCATTGCTTTATATGAGGGACACGGCATTGAGTTCCTGCATCGCGGCTTGATTGGGGCGGAGTGGCAGCGTGCGATTGCAAATGTCGATGCTCTTTTCATGCCGTATTCTGCACCTCGGTATCGTTATCATTGGGGGGCGATGCTCTTTACTGCGATTGGCTTCCGGAAACCCGTGCTCACGAGCGATGATATGAATCCGGAGGTGTTTGAATCCTTTCACATTGGAGAGACATTCCCCAGCGGCGATATGGAGGCGCTCGGGCGTACGATAGAGCATTTCATCAATAATTACGATGTCAATGCGCCAAAATATCATGCGGAGCTTGCGCGCGCCGCAGAGCAGTACGCGCCTAGGAAGTTTGCCACACGGCTTACGGAACTTCTGTCACCACATAAAAATAGAGGAGACCGCTAGAAGTTTTAGAGGAATTATTTTATGCTTGCAGAGATTTATGATGTTGCGCGCCGCGCCTATCGGTTCAATCATTTACGGGAGGGGCGGCGTGCTATTGTTTTTATGCTGCGTGCGGCGCTGAATTGGAATGAACTTCGTGAGCTATATCAATTTTTTCATGAGAACGAGGTTCGAGCGGAACTCTATGCAAGAAATCCCTATATGATAGAGCAGGCGACGCGCGCCTTTTTTTATGCGGGCTCTACGGTCGGCAGTCGTATTCGCCTGATTCAGGCACATTATGCATTCTTGGAAGAGAAATTAAACGCCGAGCGGTTTATTCATCTCGGTCTTGACGGTATCCATGAGCTTTGGAGATCGCCTGAAGATGATATAGAATGGCGAGCTTATCTTAAATTCGAGCCGGGACAGCGTAAAGAAGGATTGCTCTCCGTGATCATGGATGTGGACGGCGTGCATCTGTACCAAATTATCTTTTGGCTCGATCTCCGGGATGGAGAACCGGTATTGGTAATCGGAGCCATGCAGGGACCGAATACTGATGATGCACAGGATTTTGTTCGTGAGATGACCAAACGCGCACATCGGTTCCGCACGAAGAATCTCATCCTTTTCATAACGCAGGTAGTGGCACGTGCGCTTGGCGTGCGGCATATCTTTGCCGTGTCCAATGCGGGGTATTATGCCAACAACCATGTGCGGCGCGATCGAAAATTGAAAACGGACTTCGGCGCTTTTTGGGAGGAAGTCGGCGGGCATTTGACGGAGGATCATCGATTTTATGAACTGCCTCTCACGCTCCATCGCAAAACAATCGAAGAAATCCCCACGCGAAAACGTGCCGTTTATCGGCGGCGCTTCCGGATGCTTGATGAGATCGATGCAGAGGTTATGCATCATATGCAGGGGATTTTGAACTGAGAAAAGGGCAGTCCATATGATTCGGAGATTTTCGGAGCAACAGGCATATAAGCTCCTTATCCTTCTCGTGTTTGCCGCAAACATCACGACGGGCGTTGCAAGTGTGCTCATCGCTATTGGTACTATTCTTATTTTAGCGGATGATAGCCTACGACGACGTCTCTTGAAGGAGGGGGGATCACTTATATGCGTGTTTGCCGTCTATTTTGGATTACAGATCATTGTGGCGGTCTGTTCACTAGAGCCGATGGTGAGCTTTAGGGAACTGGCGGGCGAATTGCATCGTGTTCTGCCGTTCTTATTTCCGCTTGCTTTTTTACACACCAAAAGCCAGTTGCGGTATACAATGCTCGCGTTTGTTTTGCTCATCGCGGTGAACCATGTTTATGGACTGTATCAATACACAGTACTGCATCAACGTGCTTATGGATTCTGCCATTGGCCGACGTTTTATGGGTCGTTTTTGCTCATGTGCACGCCTGTTGCGATGTGTGCAGCATCCCTAAATATCTTGCGTCCGTATGAACGCCGCGTTTCCTTTGTTGTTGCGGCGGCGGGACTTCCCATGTTGCTCTTATCGGAGACACGCGGCGCATGGATTGCTTTCCTTGGAGTCTGTATTCTGTTTTTTTTCCTCTACGAGGGAAATCGAAAGCATATCCTTGGCGGAATAGCCACCGTCTTTTTGATATTTTCTCTACTCTTGGCAGTTGTCCCCGGGATGACGGCACGTCTCGCGACGATCGGAGACGCTTCTTTTCAGAGTAACAGCGAGCGTAGGCTTATGTGGTCGGTGGCGATCCGCCTCTTTGAGGAACATCCGATCACAGGGGTTGGCCTTGAGCAGTATGGCCCCTTATATAATGGAGAATATTATCCGCCGGAGGCAAAGGAATATGGCCATGGACATCCGCATAATATTGTGCTGAAGATTTTGAGTGAGGGAGGCATACTCGGTATTATGGCGTTTTTCCTCCTACACGGTTACTTTTTTATGCAGTTTTACCGTTTGAATCGTGCTGCGCGTGGGCAGCACGGCGTTACCTTTGGTATGATGGGCATGCTCTCACTTTTTGGCCTCTTCCTTGAGGGGATGACCGATACGAATATGAACCAAGTACCGATTATGCGTGAGTATTGGATGATTGCCGGGATAGTGCTTGCTTCGGCACGTTTCTTTTCAGAAAAAAATACGGATATTGAGGAGCGCGCATGATATATTCTTTATTAGGGGGGAGATGTATATGCGCATTCTGACTGCAAACACAGCCGGCCTTGTGGGGGCGACCGGAGGAATGGAGAAGGTGAACTGTCTCTTTGCTAATGAAATGAGCCGCCGCGGACATACGGTGGCGATGTTTCATTGTGACGACAAAGAGGGGGCGCCTTTTTTCCCGCTTGATGATTCCGTCGAACACTATAATTTACAGCACTATGGCGGGAAGCATATCAAGTATCCGCTGTGTTTAAGACTCAAACGCGAATTGCTTCGCCCATTCGATATTCGGCGTGCGCGTGGGGTAAATGATACGTTCTATGGACGATTGCAGGATCAGGCGCGCGCAGTTTTACAAAAATTTCAACCGGATGTCATTGTTGCGTTTCAGCCTGCCTCGAGTAAATTATTACTGTCCGATATAGGGACACATATTCCTGTGATTACGATGTCGCACGGGGATCCTGAGGATTATTTTCACACATATGCGACAGAGGAGATTCCGGCGCTCGGCAAGAGCGCTGCCTGTCAAGTTCTGATGCCGTCGTTTGCCGAGGCAATTACACGACGGTTTCCGGACATGAAAACGGTTGTGATCGGTAATGTTGTCGACCAGTATAAGGAAGCGGTCGATCTTGCTGTGGAGAAGCCTGTATATAAGATCATATTCGTTGGGCGTTTGGTAAGAAATCATAAACGTCCGCATCTTCTCGTTGAGGCTTTTGCGCGTATTGCAGATCGGTTTCTCGATTGGCAAGTAGAAATCTGGGGAGCGGAGAGCCGCAGGAAATATACGCATGAGCTTGAAAAGTACATTCAAAGCTGCGGTTTAACGGAGCGTGTGTTTTTGAAAGGTGTTACAACGCATGTGGAAGAGGTGTTGTCGGCGGGAGATCTCTTCGTATTTCCGAGCGCGTATGAGGGATTCGGCCTTGCGCCGGCAGAAGCAATGAGCAAAGGGCTGCCCGTGATTGCCTATCGCAGCTGCGCGGCTGTAAACGAATTGGTTCGTGACGGTGTAACGGGGCTGCTATGCGAGGATGGGGTTGAACCTCTGGCGGCGGCAATGAAAAAATTGATGTCAGACCGTGCTCTGCGCGTACAGATGGGGGGAGCGGCACGCGAATCTATGCGGCAATATGCGCCTGATCGAATATGGTCTGCATGGGAGAATTTGATCAACGAGGCGGTAGCCGGTCGAGCAAGAGGGGAGTGATCGGTTAGAAAAGGAATTGAAAATATTACGGCGATTAGATCGGTTTCGGTCATATCGGGCAATGGATAAAAGAACAGAAATCAGAATATAAAATATAAAAACCGTGTGTGTCCTATGGACCTACACGGTTTTATGTATACGCCTTTATGTCGGAAAAACGGCGGTTATCTAACGGCATTATGTTTACTCATCCACCTTCACACCCGGGGTGATTCCGCGTGTATAGCGCCGTTCCATGCGGTCGTGGACGTGGGCGTATTTGGCGGTGACTTTGGGGCTGCGCTGGCGGAGGGTTTCCTGTACGACGCGCAGATCCTTGGTCTCTTGGTAGAGGTTCGTGCCGCAGCTATGGCGGAAGAGGTGGCAGGCGTAGCCGGGCTGTTTGAGTCCCGCTGCGGTGAGCGCGCGGTTGATGACGTAGCGGATGCCGACGCGCGAGATACGCCCCTGTGCGTTGTTGGGGGAGCAGGAGATGATGGTCGGCGTGAGCCGATTTTCCTGCGGCACTGCGCCGCGCTCCTCGAGGTATGCCTTGAGGAGCTCTAGGGTTTCTTCGCAGGGGTAGATGAGCCCCGCGTGTCCTTTGCCGCGAACCTCGATGCGCCCGCGCTGCCAGTCGATGTCCTCATCGGAGAGGCGCATGACCTCGACGACGCGCAGTCCCTCGACGCCCATGAGGTAGACGATGAGGAGATTGCGGAGGCGTTTGAGGGCGTCTTTGTCCTCTTTGAGATAGGCACAGATCTCGCCGATCTGGTCGACGGTGAGATATTTATAGTCCTCGTCAAGGTGCTGCGGGTTGCGCAGTTGGAGGTCGGCGCAGGGATTTTCGGCGATAAAGGAAAGCCGCTGGGCGACTTTATAAAAGGCGCGGATGGCGGCGCCCTTGATCATGAGGGTCGCAGCGCTGTAATTGCTGCGGCGCATCTCCTCCATGTAGACGCGGATCTGATAGTCGCGGACGTCATTCAGCGGGTGCAGTCCCTGCGCGACGCACCAGCGGAGGAACAGGCGGATCGCAAGCTCGTAGGTGTCGCGCGTGTCCTCGGTCGGGGCGCCGCCCGCGATGTAGCGCGGCAGATACTCATAGAAATGCGTGATGAAATATTCGGGTGTGATGGCATCCTGCCGGACGCTCAGCGCGGGGGCGTCCATGGGGCGGACGGTTCCGACGGAGGTGGGGGGCTGCGGGATGAGTGCGGGGACACGCGCGTCTGCGTCTTGATCTGTATTTCCTTTTTTCATGGTCCCGCCTCCTCCTTCGTTGATCGTTGAAGTGATTATATCACGTGGGAAAGGGGTTAGCAACAGGTGTTAAAATAGATGCGTTATGTACAGCAAAGAGCTGTGCGCAAGTGCACAGCTCTTTGCTGTCATGGGAGATTTTTTAGGATTTGAGCGCCGCCTGCCGTACGATCTCGAGGGCGAGTTCGGCGGCATTGTAGAGATCCTCTTCGAGGAGGGATTCTTCCTTCGTGTGGCAGTCGGTCATGCCGACGCCGAGGACGGTGGTCGGGATGCCGTACGCGTTGAAGAAGTTCGCGTCGGAGCCGCCGCCCTCCTCCTCGAGGATGACGGGGAATCCGAGCACGCCTGCGGCGCGGCGCAGATACCGGATCGCGCGCGCGTCCTGCGGGAGTTCGTAGGGATCGTAGTCCTTCTTGACGGTGACGGTCGCGGTGCAGTTTGCTTCTTTTGCCGTGCGCTCGGCGATCTCAACCATGCGCGCGGTGAGGGCGTCGAGTTTTGCCTTGTCGCGGCTGCGCGATTCGAAATTGATTGTGCAAAATTCTGCGACGACGTTGGTCGCCGTGCCGCCCGTGATGCGTCCCGCGTTGCAGGTGGTCTCCTCGTCGATGCGCCCCTGCGGCATGGCGGCGAGGATTTTGCCTGCGGCGATGATGGCGTTGCGTCCTGTGTCGGGGTCAACGCCCGCGTGGGACGCCTTGCCGCGCACGGCGACCTCGATCTGATTCTTGCCCGGCGCCTTGAACGCCGCCATGCCGGGGTGACCGTGCGTGTCGAGTGTAAAGCCGACGTCGGCGTGCAAGAGCGATTGGTCGATGTTCTGCGAGCCGTTCACGCCGCCCTCCTCGGCGACGGTAAAGACGATCTGCAGATCGCCGTGCGGGATGTTTTGCTCGCGCAGGCAGCGCAGCGTCTCGAGGATGGCGACGACGCCCGCCTTGTCATCCGCTCCGAGAATGGTTGTACCGTCCGAGCGGATCACGCCGTCCACGAGCTGTGGGCGAATACCCGCGCACGGCTCTACACAGTCCATATGTGCCGTCAGCATGACGGTCGGAACACCGGAAACCGATCCCTTGAAATTCGCGACGATGTTGCCGCAGTTGCCGCCGAGGATTTCCCCGGCATTGTCCTCATGAATCTCCGCGGCGCCGAGCTCCCGCAGCCGAGCGGTGAGCAGATTGCCCATTTCCCGTTCGTCGAGGGTGGAGCAGCGGATGGAGACGAGCGCGAAGAACTCGTCCAAAACTCTTTTCTTGTTGATCATGGCGTTACGCTTTCTATGAGAGGAAGAGCACAATCATGAACGTGACGGTCGCGAGCAGCATCGGGAGAGCGTTGCGTTTGGTGAGCTCCATGGGGCTGACCTTTGCAAGCCCTGCGCAGACGAGTGCTGCGCCCGCGACCGGCGACATGGAACGTCCGATGGAACCTGCCATCTGTGCGAGCGAGCCGAGGTCGATGATGCTCATGCCGAACGAAGCCGCCTGCGGGGTAATCGCCCCGTTGAAGGCAAGCGCCGCCGCGTCGCCCGAGCCGGAGATAACGGCGATGAGGAAGGGACCGAATGCGCCCGCGAGCTTGGCAACGGATTCCGATCCCTCCATCGCTTCGATCAGGCTGTCCGTGAGCCCCATTGCCGCCATACCCGTGGTAAAGACTGCTGCGGCGATGATGAGCCCGATGACATCACCGTAGGCACTGCCCATACCGTTGAAGAATTTTTTTGTAATCTCCTGGGGATCTTGGCGTGTGACAATGATCGCGAGCACTGTGCCGACGATCATCGCGGTCGGCACATCGACGAGCGGGAGGAACGCAATCTGCTTGCTGCCAAGCACGAGCAGAATGAGCGGGACGAGGGGAACGAGCGCGTAAAGGGCATTGACCTTAAAGTTCTTGCCGCCCTCCTCCTTCTCGAGTTCTGCAAGATATGCCGCACTGCGCGCGGCATCCGGCCCCTCTTTGCGTACGGCTGCGATGACGGTGAGGGTAATCACCGCGACGATGGAGGCAATGATCGCGGCGGGCACCTGCGCCATGATGACGGTCATGAGGTCGGTCTGCGCGAGGTCGGCGACGAAGATGTTGTGCGCCTGTCCCGGACTGATCGCGCTGCCCCATGTGCCTGCGAGCACCGCCGCCGCCGCCATCGCGGGATGGACGCCCGCAGCCATGAGCGTGGGGATGAGGATGCTGCCGACCGCCGCCGAACAGCCGGCAGCGCTTGGGATGGCGATGTTGATCCACCATGTGAGGAGCGTTGCCAGCGGAATGAGGATGAATTTGCTCCGCGTAATGACGCCCGAGATCGATTCGACGAGGTGACGGTCGCACGTCGTAATTTTCATGACATACGAAAAGCCCATGACCGTACAGATGACCGGCACAAGCGAGCCGTGCACCATCGTCTTGCTGAATGCTGCGACGGCATTGCCGCCTACGCCGCCGATGAAGCACATTAAAAAACCTGCGGCAATGAGCACCATGCGTGTCTCGTACTTTTTGATGATGGCAACAAAGGCGAGGATAACAATAATTCCTCCGGTGATAGCCAATGAAACGACCTCCTTAAAAAATACAGAAAATTACCTTATTCGAATTATTTTCGGCAGATACGGGCGAAATCCTTTCCAATGCACCGGAAAAATTTCAATAAAATAAGCCGATACACAGCAAAATCATGTCGTGTATCGGCAGAGAAAACTTATTCGGCGATGCCCGGGCGTGTCATCTGACGCGGGGAGAGGATGTGATCGAGCTCCTTTTTCGAGAGGAGACCGCAGTCCAGGACGATCTCGCGGATGGGCTTTCCTGTTGTATAAGCCTCGCGTGCGAGTTCGGCGGATTTCTCATACCCGATGTGCGGCAGGAGCGCCGTGACGATACCGACGCTGTTGTCAAGCCACTTTTGACACTGATCGATGTTTGGCACAAGGTCGACGAGCAGTTTCTCGACGAAGGTATCGACCGCACGCGTGAGGTAATTCAGCGAGTTAAACATGTTGAACGCCATCACCGGCTTCATCACGTTCAGCTCGAACTGCCCGTTCTCCACGGCGAGCGTGACGGCGAGATCGCCGGCGATCACCTGATAGCACGCCTGATCGAGCACCTCCGCGATGACGGGGTTCACCTTGCCCGGCATGATGGACGAGCCCGGCTGACGCATCGGCAAATGCAGCTCGTTCAGCCCGCAGCGCGGTCCCGATGCCATAAGGCGGAAATCGTTGGCAAGCTTGATGAGGACGAGCGCCGCATTCTTCAGTGCGGACGAGACGTCGGCGAACGCATCGGTGTTGTTCGTTGCGTCGATGATGTTCTGCGACGTGCGGTACTGCTCGCCCGTGACCTCCGAGAGACGTTTTGCGACCGCCTTGATATATGCCGGCTCCGCGTTGAGCCCTGTGCCGACGGCGGTGCCGCCCATATTGATCGTATGGATATGCCGCAGAACGTAGCGGATACGCCGAATCGAACGGCGCACCGCGGACGCGTACGAGCCCATCTCCTGCCCGAGCGTGATGGGGACGGCATCCTGCAAATGCGTGCGCCCCATCTTGAGGATGCCGCGGTATGCCGTCGCCTTGCGCTCGAGTTCTGCGGCAAGCCGGTCGAGCGATAAGACAAAGCGCGTCCCCTTCGCCGAGAGACACACCTTGATGCCCGTCGGGAACGCGTCGTTCGTGGACTGTGCCATGTTCGCGTGATTGTTCGGCGAGATGATGTCATAGCGTCCCTTTTCCTCGCCGCGCAGCTCGAGCGCACGATTGCAGAGCACCTCGTTCATGTTCATGTTGACGGATGTGCCGGCACCGCCCTGAATCGGATCGACGGGGAACTGGTCGAACATTTCGCCCGCAATGACCTCGTCGGCAGCGCGTACGAGAACATCACCAATCTCATGCGGGAGACGCCCCGTGTCCATGTTTGCAAGCGCCGCAGCTTTTTTTACCTGCGCAAGTGCCACGATGAAATCAGGGTCAAGTTTTTGCCCTGTAATGCGGAAATTCTCGATGGCGCGCATCGTTTGGACGCCGTAGTACACATCGTCGGGTACCTCAAGACTGCCCAAGAAATCGTGTTCTGTTCTCATGATACTGCTCTCCTCATCCATTTGTGCAGAATGTGGCGCCTGCAGAGTTTATTTGTCGTTGATTTTGAGTTCGAGTACGTCGGGGCGTGCGTAGTGACCACAGGGATCAAACTCCATTTTGGCCGACGCAGCCTTGCCGAGGTCGAGCGTCGTGACGATGAGCTCCTCTTTGTCCCAGACGGGCTCGGTATAGAAATTGCCGAATGGATCGATCACGCAGCTGCCGCCCCGGCAGACAATCTCAGGCAGCCGATCAATCTCCTCGGAGCAGTGCAGCCGGGCGCGGGGATAGTCGTCCCGCGTGAAGACCATGTCCGCGTTGATGAAGTAGCAGCGGCCTTCAAGCCCGATGTGCTGTACCGTGTTGATCCACGAGGGAACATCGTTCGTGTTCGGCGCGATGAGGATGTTCACACCGCGTTCGTAGAGTGCCGCGCGCGCGAGCGGCATATAGTTCTCCCAGCAGATGAGGCTTCCCAACGGCCCCCATGGACTGTCGATCGTGGGGAAGTAGCCGCGGTTCGCGTCGCCCCAGACAAACCGCTCCGCGCCGGTCGGCTTGAGCTTGCGGTGGACGGAGGCAAGCGCACCGTCGGGTGTGAACATCAGATTTGTATTGTAGAGTGTACCCGTCGTATCGTCACGTTCAGAGACGCCGATGCTGATATAGGCATGGTGCTTCTTTGCCGCGGCGCCGATGGCGGCGGTTTCTGCCCCCGGGCAAACAACGGAGTTGTCATAGTAGAGTTTCCAATCCTTGCGGCCGTCCTCGCTGCGGCTGCCGACAGTGAACCCGAAGGTCATGCCGAAGGGGTATCCGGGGAGGAATAACTCGGGGAATACGATGAGTTCGGCATCCTGTGCTGCTGCCTTCTCGATCCATGCAAGCGCTTTTTCGAGAGACGCCGCCTTGTCGAACATAACGGGGGCTGCCTGGATGAGACCGAGACGGCAGGTTTGCTTGAGATCTTTCATAATACAACTCCTTTACGGATTCAGTTGCCGTTGCGGCTGCGGTAGAGTTCGACGACGTCCGCGTCATAGTCCCATAGCGGCGTATCGGTCGTTTTTCTCTTTTGCTGGTAGTCTTTGAGTGCAAAGGCGACGTATTTGGACAGGCGGAACAATGCGATAACGTTGAAAAGCACCATGAGAGCACCGAAGAGATCGGAGAACTCCCACATAGAAGTGACGGGAACGATAGAGCCGAAAAAGATGAGCACGAGCGCAAAGATCCGATATGCGGTTACGGCGTGTTCCTTGTCCGGGAAGAGGTAGCGCGTATTCACCTCACCGTAATACATATTGGCAAGCAGCGTTGTATAGCCGAACAGGAACATCGCAGCGGCGACGAGCCAGTAGCCGAGATCGCCGAACGAAGCGGAGAATGCGGCCTGTGTCAGCTGGATCCCTTTCAGATCACCGTTCAGGGCGCCCGAGAGCAGGATACAGAATGCCGTGCAGCTGCAGACGATGATCGTCGTCACGAAAACACCGAGCATTCCGGAAAGCCCTTGGTTCACAGGATGCTTGACATTTGCCGCCGCGTGCATGGACGGAGTCGTTCCGGCGCCTGCATCATTGCTGAACAGCCCTCGTGCGACGCCATAGCGGAATGCCTCCTGTACCGTGTAGCCGAGCGCCCCGCCCGCCGCCTGTTGAATACCGAATGCGGAGTCGAAGATAAGGCGGAGCATATCGGCAATCCACTCAGCGTGCGTCACGAGCACGATGAGCGCAAGGATGATATAGGCGAACGCCATGAAGGGAACGACGTAGGACGCGACGGTGGACAGTCGTTTGATGCCGCCGAAGATAACGAGCGCCGTAAGGATCACGAGCACTGCCCCGACACCGAGCGGCGGGAGCGCGGCTTGACCGCTGAACGACCCCGCGATGGAGTTGCTCTGTACCATGCAGTAAACGACGCCGTTGCCGAGAATGACCGAGACAGAAAAGAGGATGGGGAGCACGCGGGCGTTCAGCCCTCGTCTCATGTAGTATGCGGGACCTCCGCGAAACGTCGTTCCGTCCTCGTTTCGCACGCGGAACATCTGCGCGAGCACCGCCTCGCCGAACATGATGGGCATACCGAGGATAGCCGTTACCCACATCCAAAAGATCGCGCCGGGACCGCCCGAGGCGAGCGCCGTTGCAACGCCGACGAGACTGCCCGCACCGACTTCGCTGCCGATGGCCGAGCAGAGCGCACCGAATGCACTGACGCCTGTCGCGTCGCGGCTGGCCTTCCAGAGGTTTGGCACAAGCTGGGTGAAGTACCTTACCTGCGGCACGCCGAGGCGGATCGTGTAGAAAATACCGCATGAAAGCAGGAGACCGGCAATCAGCCAGCCCCAAAAGATGCCGTTGACGGCTTTGATGATTTCCACGGCAAAGCTCCTTTCTCCAAACAGGAAATACAGCGGCAGAATAACGGTTGCGTCTTTCTATATTTATGGTATCATAAAAGAAACACTTAAGTAAAATTGAGAATAGTAAATTTCTTTATCGAAAAAAATGATGGAAAGGAGGGGAGATTTATGGAGCTGCGGAACATTAAGACCTTCGTTTATGCGGCTGAGACGGGAAGCTTTACCGAGGCGGCGCAGCGGCAGAACTATGCGCAGTCAACGGTAACACAGCAGATTCGCCTGTTGGAGGAGGAACTTGGTACAGAGTTGTTTATTCGTATGGGACGCCGTGTGGCTCTTTCGAGTGCCGGGCGTGCCTTCTTGTGGCATGCAAATCGCATGATTTCCCTGGAACAAGAGACCCTGGCACAGTTCCGCGGATCTGCAGAGCCGGAAGGACTCTTTTTCATCGGTGTTATTGAAACGATTGCCACATCGCATTATATGAACAGCATCGGTGCGTTCCTGCAGCGGTATCCGCATGTTCGGCTGCAAGTGCATGTGAGCACGGCGCCGCAGCTCCGGCAGGAACTCCTGCGGGGCGGCATTGATATGGCGATCCTCCTCGATCGGTTCAGCGAAATGCCGAACATACGCCTCCTGTATCATGTGCCGTCTCCCATACAATTTATTGCAGCTCCGGACAATTCCTTTGCGCACCGTCCTGTTCGTTTGGAGGAGTTGACGAAGACCGCGTGGATCCTGACTGAGCGGGGGACAAACTACCGCAAGCAGCTGGAAGATGATCTGGCAGCGCGCCGGCTTTTTTTATATGATCGTCTCGAAATCGGCACGAGCAAGACCATCATCGACTTTGTCGCGGCAGGGTTGGGGATATCCATCTTACCTGCCGTCACGGTTGCCAATGCGATTTGTGATCATCGTGTCGTCCCCCTTCATGTTGTGGATTATGAAATGAACATGGAGCTGCAGATCCTCGCGGTGAAAGACCGGTGGCTGCCGCAGCCGCTGATGCTTCTGGCCGAGATGGTTGCCGCGGCGTTTGCGGAGGAAGGCTAACCACGGGTGCCGATTGGCAATGAATAAGCACGGAAAGAATGCGTACTACGGGCAGGGATAAAGTTCGACTGACGCGAGACTCCGGCGCAGGCGCGCAGAAGGAAATTCTGCGGCGATCGCGAAATAAAGAAGTGGATACGCCGGATGTATGGAAATATTGTGGGGTGACAGCGCATGACAAAAGCGGAAGAGGTTGTGTTCTACGCCAAGCTGCTGGATGAGAAGGGACTGGTCAATTCCCTGGAAGGGAATATTTCCGTGCTGGATCGGACGGATGGGAAACTCTACATCACGCCCTCCGGCAAGAGAAAATCCCTGCTCACGCCCGACATGATCGCCGTCATGCGCGGTGATGAACAGGTCGGCGGCAGCTGCAGGCGGTCAAGCGAATATTTGCTTCACCGGGCGGCGCTCGACGCGCGGCCGGACTGCAGCGCCGCCGTGCACGTCCATGCGCCGCATCTCACAGCCTATGCCTTCTGCAGCCGGTCGATCCGTCTGCGCTGCTCCACCACCTTTGGGCTTCTCTTTGAGGATATTCCCTGTCTGCCCTACGGACAACCGGGCACGCCCGCAATTGCGGACGGCATCGAGGAGGCGATCGCGCACCGCGATCTGCTGCTCCTTGCAAATCACGGCTGTATTGCCGTGGGTGCGACGCTGGAAGAGGCTGTCGCGCTGATCGAAGCGGGCGAAGAAGTTATGAAAATCTATGCGCTCGCGCGTGCCGCGGGAGAAGTCAGCGACATCCCGCCGGCAGATTGGGAGCGCATGTGCGAAGAACACCCGGGGAGCGTACGGAACCGGCATAGGAAGGCATGACGCAACAGAAAATACCTGCAAAGCTGTCGCCGCGTATCCTTGCCGTCCGACAGAAAACTGCATATAAAAAGACAGACGAGACACTTGCCAAACGGCAGGTAATCGTCTGTCTTTCGCTATGGGAGTTTATGGGAGATAACGCGTCCGCTCGCAGGGAACAACGCTGCGGGTCAGTTAATCTCGATCTGCTTGCGCGGCGCGTCGCCGGCGGCTTTGGGCAGGTTCACCTGCAATACGCCGTCCTTGAACTCCGCGTGAATGTTCGCGTCGTCGATGCCGTCGATGTAGAACGAACGGCTCACCTCGCCCGTATGACGCTCGCGGCGGATGTAGTTGCCCGCGTCGTCCTTCTCGTCCTTCGACTCGCTGCGGGTGGCGGCGATCGTCAGATAGCCGTTCTCGTAGTTGAGGTTAATGTCCTCCTTTGCCATGCCCGGCAGATCGGCGGTCAGCTCATAGTGATCGTCCGCATCCTTCACGTCCACCTTGAACGAGCCCGCGCCCCAGTTTGCGGCAGGAAACCCATCGTGGAAGAAGGAATCGCGCATCGCGTCAAAGAGTGCGAAGGGATTCGCGTTATCGTTGCGGCTGAGTCCGCGCCGCCCGGCAAAAGGTACCAATCCAAACATGATGATCAACTCCTCGTTGTGCTTTATTCCGGTGCGCGTACCGTTTGGAGAGCCGCGCGCCGTTCACTGTCTGTTTTGGAAGGGGGGCTTTCTTCATCGCCCGCCTTCTGATTGTTATTATACAACTAAAAGTCAAAAAGTCAATAGGTCAAAAAGAAAAATATTGAAAAATTTTTCCGTGCTTGTATAATGAAGTGGAAGCGGCGATATATTTCGATTGCCGATGAACGCGCGTAAAGGGCAGTGTGGTTACGATGAATTTCTATCACCTGATTCAGGAAAAAGTATTTCATACCTATGAATACTGGCACATGAAAAGCCCGATCTATGACCGCAGCGGCTTCCATATCACGGGCATCGATAATTCGCTCCGCGCGATGCGGGATGGACATATCATGTATACGGAGATACGTCCACCGCATGAGATCGGCGGCTGCACGCTGATGCAAGCGGTTGTCGGGGCACGTCAAGAGCGTGTGGATTTATATCTGGACGTCCGGGATAAAAAATATCGGATCACCGACTTGCGCTATGAAGATGCCGTGCGGATGATGCGAAATTTCGTGAAGGATCGCCGGCTTCCCGAATCCGGCACATACGTTGAAGTCCCGGAGAACGATGCGGAAAAACGCGCGGCGTCCTTTGCCGCCTTAGCGGAGCTGCTGACGGGCGATGCGGGGTATGCCAAGCAATTCATTGGGAAGGCAGACCCGGAGGAGATCGAAACCGCATGGATGCGGCTTTCTGAAGAACTGCTGCGAAGAGGAAGGGCGACTGCGCTTGACGCCAAAAGTGAAAAAGCCGATTTTCTCTCTGCCGTAAAGCAATTGACCGCAGGTCTGCCGGTCGCAATCCATGAAGATATGCTTGGTGAGACCGAAAATATAGAGCAGTGGTGCAAAGCCCTGAATGACGCGTGGCGCGGCTATGTACTTGCGGCGCAGGATGTCGGCAACGACAACTATGTATTGACCGTGCTCACGGAAGAAGATTTTGCTAGGGCGAAGGAACTGGCAGGAACGATACTGCATCGTATCGCCCGCGCCGAAGATATGTAAGTATGAGGGAGGAACATCATATGACAAAGGATATTCTATTCATCGGCTACCCAAAGTGCTCGACCTGCCAAAAGGCGGAGAAGTTCCTGCGGGCGCATGGCTGCGGCGCACCGATGCGCGACATCAAGGCGGAGCCGCCGACGGCGGACGAACTGCGCGCGTGGCATGAGCGCAGCGGGCTGCCGCTGAAGCGGTTTTTCAACACGAGCGGACTGAAATACAAGGAACTCGGGCTGAAGGACAAGCTGCCCGCGATGACGGAGGAGGAGCAGTACGCACTGCTCGCCACGGACGGGATGCTCGTCAAGCGTCCCCTGATCATCACGCCGAAGGGGATTCTCACGGGATTTCGCGAGAAGGAGTGGGCGGAGCTGCTTTCGTGACGGTGTTCCTCGATAGAAAGGATTTTGGATGAAACGGGAAGATCTGAAGGGCATCCTCTACACACTCATTTTTGCGATTGCCGCCTATGTACTCGGTGGCTATTTCCCCATCGTCGGCGGTCCCGTGTTCGGCATCCTCATCGGGATGCTGTTTGCGCGGCGCCGCCGTCCGAAGTCGGTGGAGAGCGGCATTCGCTTTACGGGCAAGAAGATTTTGCAGTATGCCATCATCCTGCTTGGCTTTGAGATGAATCTCTTTCACGTCGCCGAGGTGGGGGCGCAGTCGCTCTACGTCATGATATTCACATTGATCGCGGCGTTCGGCGCGGCGTTTCTCATGGGGAAAGCGCTCGGACTCGACCGCGATATGACGTCGCTCGTCGGGGCGGGCACCGCCATCTGCGGCGGCTCTGCGATTGCCGCCGTTGCGCCCGTCATCGGGGCGAAGGATCGGGACGTCGTGATTTCGATTGCGACGATTTTCCTATTTAACGTGCTCGCGGTCTTTATTTTCCCCGCCATCGGGCACAGCTACGGCATGACGGACGCGGGCTTCGGCATGTGGGCGGGCACCGCCATCAACGACACCTCGTCCGTCGTCGCGGCGGGCTACGCATACAGCCACGAGGCGGGCGCGTACGCGACCATTGTGAAGCTCACGCGCACGCTGATGATCGTGCCCGTCTGTCTCTTCTTTGCGCTGCTCGTTTCGCGCCGCGCGAAGGAGACGGGCGAGGGGTTCTCCCTGCGGCGCATCTTCCCGATGTTCGTCCTCTACTTTGTCCTCGCCTGCATCGTGAATACGACGGGCGTCCTGCCGGCGGAGGTGTCGCACGGACTCGGCGCGCTGGGTAAGTTTGCCATCGTCATGGCGATGAGCGCCATCGGGCTGAACACCGACCTCGCATCGCTCGTAAAGAACGGGCTGCGGCCGCTCGCCCTCGGGCTCGTCTGCTGGATCGCCGTCGCGGGAACGTCCATCATCGTACAGCGCGCGCTCGGACTGCTCTAATATGAGCAGCGTATTTTTGTGCTTGTCAGGAGACGCGTAAGCTGTTATAATGAGAACAGAAAGAACGCCCCTCGGGCGGCATCTTTCCAAAATTAAGCGTTTATTTTATATTAACCGCACATTGTGGAGATGGGCGGTTATTTCTTTGTAAGAACTAGTAGGTAACCGGTCGCTGCGATGAGCAATACAATCGCATCCGCTATGGTCATACCTACCACCCCCTTTCGGGGGAAAGATACCGCCAAGTCCGAAGAACGTTCCTATGATATTATAGCGAACGTCTGTATTGGATGCAATACGGTATTTTGGACTTGCGAGATGATGAACAAGCTGTTATCATAGCCATAGAAAGAACGCACCTCGGGCGGCATCTTTCCAGAATTACGGGTTATTTTTATTTAACCGCTCAAATGGCAGATGGGCGGTTATTTCTTTAGGAGGAATCGGATGGAAAACAGCATACAGGAAATAGAACTGCGCCCCTTTCCGCCGTTTCTGCCGCCCCGTGCGACGGTCATGATGATGGGGAGCTTCCCGCCAAGCGCGGAAAAACGCGCGATGGCGTTCCACTACCCGAACTTCCAAAACGATATGTGGCGCGTCTATGGACTCGTGTTCTTTGGCGATGCGCAGTATTTTCAAGTGCCGGATGAAAAGGCGTTTGACGCCGACCGCATCAAGGCATTCCTCATGGAGAAGGGCATCGCCTCCTGCCCGACGGTGAAGCGCGCCATTCGCCGGCACGGCAACGCATCCGACGCCTATCTTGACGTCGTCGAGAGCGTCGACATCACTGCGGTGCTCGGCGACATTCCAGATTGCCGCCGCATCTGCACGACGGGCGGGAAGGCGACGGAGATATTGCTCTCCCTGCTCGACGCCGAGGTCAAGGCAAAGGACGTCAAGACGGGCACGACGATCTCCGCACGCTGCGGCGCCCGCGACCTCCTCGTCACGCGCCTGCCGTCCACCTCGCGCGCCTATCCGATGAAGCTCGAGAAGAAGGCGGAGTATTATCGGGCGTTTTTCGAGGAAGCGGGATTATTGGGGACGCTGTGATACGATAAAATCAACATATCATAAAAGAGCCGCTCTGTACCGACGCGATTTGAAACTCGGTACGGAGCGGTTCTTTTTTGTTTAGACGGGGGATGATGCGCCGGAAAGACTGCTGAGCCGTATGACGCTCACGCGGGCGGAGGCATTTCATAGTCCGTGCGGAGGAGGCGTTCGACCACTTCCTGTAGCTGCGCGACGCTGTGGCGGCGGCTGCGCGCGCAGTCCTGCGCCTGCCTGCCGCAGAGGAGACAGCGGCGCGGGATGGGGCGCGTGATTTTTTCGCCCGCCGCATCGAGGACATCCATGTCGAACAGTCTGCCGAGCGGGTGCGTCTCCTCCAGGGTCACGGCAATAGACTTGATTTCTTCGGGTGCGGCTCGGAGCGCGAGTATGGCTTCGTCGCCTGTCGCCTCGTGCCGCTCTTCCCGCGCGATGCACGGGATGTTTCGCTTCGCCAGCGCTGCGGTGAGTGCGTCGAGCCCCGCGTCAAAGGCGCGGCGAATGACCGCGGAGGTTTTGACGGGACCGGGGATATTGAGTGTGTACGAGAGAAGCGGCACGTGAAAGCGTGCCAAGAGATCTCGTTGACGCAGGGCGCGCGCTTCGCGTGCGGCGAGCATAGCGGTGAGATCAACGGGGGTGCCGTGCAGCATAGGCGTTCCTTTCTCTGATCGGCGTATGGACGTGCCGCGCGCGGTTTCAGTAATGTACGACATCCTCCGCCTTCGCGATGGCGCGGCGCACGGGGGCGCTCTCCTCCGATCGCAGATAGGCAAGGGTGGTTGGCGGAACGAGCGCGGCCAGCGCGGAAAGGTCATCGTCCTTAATACAGCGGCGCACAGTGGACGCGCTGATCGGCATCCCTGCGTATTCTTTGCGCGGAATGATTTCGCATGCAATGCCCGCCTGCGGCAGGAGCGTCCGCATGGTCTCGTTGTAAAGGCTCGTCACGCGGCTTGCGCGCTCCGCGCCGACATAGCGGCGCGTGATGCGGAGCGCCGCGGCGATTTTTGTAAAGACGGCAAGATCCAGCTGCGCGTGCCCGCGGATCGCATCGTCTTCGTCCTTTTGGAAATAGCTCGGGAAGGTCGCTTGACTGACGATATACGAGCCGCTCTCATGCAGAACGACGTTCGGCAGATGCGCAGTTCCTTCTCGTACGAGCCGCACGCGTACATCGTGCGGGAAAAAACTCGCGTCCTCGCTGACGATGAAGAGGTGCACGCGGTCATTTTCCTGCGCGGCACGTTCCGCGAGGTACGCGTGCCCGAGGGTAAAGGGGTTCGCGTTCATGACAATGGCAGCGACGCGTCGGGCGTCTCCGGCCGGCGTTTCCGCTTGTAGTTTTTTCAGGTAGTCGGAGAAGCCCCAGCGCGTGTTTTCCATAAAGACGACGTGATCCGGCACGCGCGCGATTTCATAGAAACCGAGGTCGCCGAAGAACCGGGCGGATGCGCATTTGGTATAGAGAAAGACGGGGCTGTTGCCGCGTGCCTGCTGCACGTCGAGGAGATGGGTCAGCAGTGCGTTCAGCAGTCCTTCGCCTTGCCGGGCAGCGTCCACGGCGAGACAGCGCAGTGTATTTCCCGCGCAGCTGCCCGTCGCGATGACGGCGCGGTGCTCGTCATAGACGGCGCATGTGTAGTCGAGCCGCGGGTCGAGACGCAGACCTTCTTTTGCGAGAAGGGCGCGGACGGCGGCGATCCCTGCACGGTCGGAGGGATAGATCACGGAGATGTCGGACATATCGGACTCCTTTGCGGATCAGCGGAACATGTCGATGAAGGCGCGCACCTGCGGAAGCTCCTCCGCCTGTGCGGTGTAAAAGAGGTAGGTGGCGCGCATGAGCGGCGTGCCGTCGGCAAAGTACATCGGGCGAACGCAGCCGTCGAACTGCGCAAGGCAGATCTGCGGCACGATGCTCCAGCCGAGTCCCTGTCGTACCATCTCCATGCAGGTGGCTGTGCTGTTCGCGGCGATATGGCTTTTTGCCGGGGGAATGCGGTTTTCTTTCATCCACTGGGTGATGTCGCGCGCCATCTCGGTGTCCGTATGGCGTGTGACCTGGCTGAATTCGCGCAGCGGGCGGCTCGCATCCTCCTTGCTTGTGATGACACAGATCGGTTCGCGCCCCAGGAACATGCGCGGACCGATCCAGTCGGAGTGCTCGCCGCGCAGGATAGCGACCTCGTCCTTTCCCGCGAGGAACCGTGAAAAGACATCTTGGCTCGAGCACGTGACGAACTGCGTCTGTACGAGCGGATAGCGGCTCCGGTAAAGATGCAGTCGTGCGGGCAGGCGGTACACGGCATAGTTGATCGAGACGCCGACACGCAGCGTGCCGGACACAACGCCCTGTCGATCTTTGAGCGCGCGGTGCATCGTGTTGACTTCGTGGAGGACGGTACGCGCGTGCGCGAGGACGATTTCGCCCGCGGGCGTAAACTGGATGCCCTGCCGCGAACGCAGGAGGAGAACGATGCCAAGTTCCTTCTCAATATGTCGCACTCGTTTAGAAACCGACGACTGAGTGATGAAAAGCTCCTCTGCCGCATGCGTGATATTGCGCGTGCGCGCAAGCGTCACGAGCAGACTGAAATCCTGAACATCCATACGACTCCCTCTCTTCGGCGGCATGACGCGATGGTCTTCGGCCCAGATGCAGTGCATTCTGCAGGGCAGATGTCTTCGTATTTTTCTTCATTATACCGCTCGTACTGACAAAACACCATAGAAACATTCCAAAAGGGAATGGCGTGAACAGAAAAAGAGAACTTTTACAAGCACGGGGAATTCGTGGTTTAATGGTATCATAAATGAAAGGAGGAAATGCGATGGAGATTCAGAAATCTGCGATCGCCGGTACGCTCGAATCCAGCGACGTGCAGGTCACGGTAGAGCCGGGCGCAAACGGCATCGAGCTGGCTATCGAGAGCAGCGTCATGAACCAATACGGGCGCGCGATTCGTCGTACGGTTCTTGCAACACTGGAACGTCTCGGCGTCACAGCGGCGCGCGTGCAGGTCGTCGATAAGGGCGCTCTCGACTGCACGATCAAGGCACGCGTGGAGTGCGCCGTATTCCGCAGCGCAGAAGCATCGGCCAGAGACGTTCCGTGGGGAGGTGTCGTCAGATGATCCCAAGACCGAAACCTCAGCGGTTCCGGCTGCGCCGCACGATGCTCTTCATGAATGCGCAGAAGCCGGGACTCATCAAGGACGCTTATATTTACGGCGTCGACAGCATTATTCTCGATTTGGAAGATGCGGTTGCCGAGAACCAGAAGGACGCAGCGCGGTTCTCGCTCTACCATGCGCTCAAAAGCGTCGATTACGGCGATACCGAGGTGCTTGTGCGCATGAACGGGCTCGAGACGCCGCACTGGCAAGAGGACATCCGCGTGAGCGTCGCAGCCGGCGCGGACGGCGTGCGCATCGCGAAATGCGAGAGTGCGGCGGACGTGCGCCTCGTTGAGGAGCATGTGCACGCGGCCGAGGAGGAGTTCGGCGTCGAGACCGGCCGCACGCTGCTC
Source organism: Selenomonas sp. FOBRC9 (assembly GCF_000287655.1). Lineage (NCBI taxonomy): Bacteria > Bacillati > Bacillota > Negativicutes > Selenomonadales > Selenomonadaceae > Selenomonas > Selenomonas sp. FOBRC9. The sequence continues at coordinate 99,502 of NZ_ALJR01000039.1, read as the reverse complement.
ATGGCAGCGCTCGAAAGCCCGAAAGGCATCCTCAACGCGGCTGAGATCTGCACAGCGTCGGAGCGCATGCTCGGCGTCGCGATCTCGGGCGGCGACTTCCGGAAAAGCATGCACGTCCGCCCCGTGCCCGGCGGCATCGAGATCAACACGGCGCGCAGCCTCATGCTCCTCGCGGCGCGTGCGGCGGGCATCCAGTGTTTTGACACCGTCTTCACGGCGCTCGACGACGAGGAGGGCTTCCGCGCCGAGGTACGGCTCGATCACGAGATGGGATTTGACGGCAAGAGTCTCATCAACCCGCGTCAGATCGCCTATGTGCACGAGACCTTTGCGCCCACACCCGCAGAGATCGCAACGGCGGAGCTCTACGTCCGCAGCTACGAGGAGCAGTCGAAGCAGGGAGTCGGCGTCTATACAGTCAACGGGAAAATGGTCGATATTCCCTTCATCGAGGACGCACAGCGCATCATCGCCCTCGCGAAGGCGTGCGGCGTCTATCACGGCGATTTGTAAAGGAGGCGATTCGATGAAAAACGCAGTGGGCAGAGAGATCCCGGATGCGCTCCTGACGGACGGCAAAGAGGTCTACCGGGGGAAATATCATAAGGACGGTCAATATTTCCGCAAGGCCGGGCCGCGCGTGCGCCGCGCGGAGCGGCCGCAGGCGTCGAAGGTCGTCGCTTCGATCCGCGAGGCGTGTGAGAAATGCGGCGCGCGCGACGGCATGACCGTCTCGTTCCATCATTCCTTCCGCAACGGTGACTATGTGACGAGTATGGTCATGAAGGTACTCGTGGAGGAGATGGGGCTGAAGGATCTCACCGTTGCAACAACTTCGCTCGGCAGCGCTCAGGATCTCCTCGCGGACTACATCGAGCAGGGGAAGATCATTGGTGTTCAGTCCTCCGGTGTACGCGGCCGCATCGGCGAGGTGATTTCCGCCGGCAAGCTCAAGACGCCTGCGATCATCCGCAGTCACGGTGGGCGCCCGCGTGCGATTGAGACAGGCGAGCTTACGATCGATATCAGCTTTATCGCGGCGTCTGCGGCTGACGACTACGGCAACGCGAACGGCACGGGCGGAAAGAACAACTGCGGAACACTCGGCTATGCGGTCGCTGATTCGCGCTATGCCGATCACGTCGTCGTCGTCACGGATACGCTCGTCCCGTTTCCCAATTCCCCCGCGCCGATCGCGGCGATTGACGTGGACTATGTTGTGGTCGTGGACGAGATCGGCGATCCGAAGAAAATCGGTACGAAAGAAGCGCGCGTCACGGAGGATCCGCGTAATCTGATGATGGCGGAAAGCTGCGCGAAGATCATCGCTGCAACCCCGTATTTTAAGGATGGTTTCTCCTTCCAAACCGGTGTCGGCGGCCCTTCACTTGCGGTCAACCGCTATCTCGAGACCTATATGCGTGAACGCGGCATCGTGATGGGCTTTGCGCTCGGCGGTATGGGGGGCAACATCTGCGATCTCATGGACAAGGGGCTCGTGCGGAGACTCCTCGATACCCAGGATTTTGACACAAAGGCAATCGAACATCTCGCCGCTCATCCGGACAAACACCTTGAGATCTCCACGAGCGAATACGCGAACCCCGCGAATAAAGGGGCGTATGTGAATAAGCTGGATTTCGTCGTGCTCGCGGCGCTCGAAGTCGATACGGACTTCAACGTCAATGTGCTGACCGGCTCGGACGGCGTGCTGCGCGGCGCTCCGGGCGGACACCCGGATACGGCCGCGGGGAGCAAATGCTGCATCATCGTCACGCCGCTCGTACGCGGGCGCATGGCGACCGTCTGCAAGAAAGTCGTTACGGTGACAACACCGGGCGATTGTGTGGACGTTGTCGTGACAGATTATGGCATTGCGGTCAACCCCATGCGCAGAGATCTCGTCGCATGTCTTGACGCGGCGGGCATCGCGCATACGACGATCGAGGCGCTGCAGGAAAAGGCATACAGCCTTGTCGGCACGCCTGACGAACTCGAATGGGAAGACCGGGTCATCGCCGTGCTCGAGGCGCGAGACGGAACGATCCTCGATGTCGTACGTAAAATCAAGCCGCTGCAGATCTAAGGATCGGTCGGCGGGGAATGCCCTCGGGAATCGTGCCCGGAGGGGAGCGAGACACCCCCGCGGCGCCTGCCGGATCAATTTTCACGATGCAAGGGAGTGAGGTGACGAAAGGATGGATCGAGCCGCGTACATCGCATCATTCGCGCTCGAGGCTCTGCTCGTGGAGGCGGCGGCGACGCCGAAACCCGGGCTTGTCGACCGCGCGAACTGCGGTGCACATGCAGATATGGACTTCTTTACCTTTCAGATCTCGGCGGCGGCGATCGCACCGTTCTTGCCCGTCTTCGTCCGCACGGGCATAGAGCATACGACCGACGCACCCGCGCTGCTTACGTCGCTCCGGCGCGTCGGTTTGGAGGCGGAGCGCGCGATGTTTGCACGTACCGGCGGCGTCAACACACACAAGGGGGCGATCTTTAGCTTCGGCGTGCTCCTTGGCGCTGCGGGGCTGGCGCTGCGGCGGGGTAAAAAATGCACGGCGGAGTGTGTGCTTGATCTCGTTCAGGAGATCTGTGCGGGGATCTGCCGCCGCCACTTCGATGGTCTGGATGCTTGCGCTCCCGAGACAAAAGGAGACGCGGCGTATCTCGCCTGCGGTGCGACGGGCGCGCGCGGGACAGCAGAGGCAGGGTTCCCTCTTGTGCGCCGTATCGCCCTGCCGCTCTATCGCGCACTGATGGATCAGGGGCTGCCCATGAACGACGCACTCGTCGACGTTCTCGTTACGCTCATCACACTTAATGATGATACGAATATCCTCAGCCGCCACCACCTCGGTGTCCTGCACGAAGTGCAGGCGACAGCGCGCCGCGCCGAAGCGCTCGGCGGAATGGCGGCACCCGAAGGCCGCGCGGCAATCCTGCAGATGGACGAGGACTTCATTCGCAAGTGGATCAGTCCGGGCGGATCGGCGGATCTCCTTGCCGTCACTTATTTTCTCTATGCACTCGAACGCGCGGACGGATAATGTTTCCGCGTGCTGATGAAATACGCAAAAGGAGGGACTTTTATGCTGTTGGCCATCACCGGCTTTGTCATGATTTTTCTGATCATCTACTGCCTGCTCCAAACGAAGGCGCATCCGACGCCGGTATTTGTCATCGTGCCGATCGTCTGCGCCATTGTCTGCGGCTTTGATTTTGCGCAGATTGCAGAGTTCGTCAAGAGCGGCGTAACGACGACCATGCCGGTCGCCGTGCTCTTTATCTTCTCCATCGTCTATTTCTCCATCATGTCGGAGGTCGGGCTGTTCGATCCGCTCGTCGACTTCCTCGTAAAACACGCGGGATCGAACGTCGTTCTCGTCACGGTGGCGACGGCGTGCATCGCCACGATCGCCCATCTCGACGGCGCGCTCGCCGCAACGCTGCTCGTGACGATCCCCGCGATGCTGCCAATCTACAAACGACTGCATATCCGTCCTGTAGTCCTCTGCGTCATCATCGGCGCGGCGATGAGTATCATGAACCTCTTGCCGTGGGGCGGTCCCGTCGCACGCGTCGGAGTGATCCTCGATACGGACGTCAATGCACTCTGGCACACGCTGATCCCACTGCAAATCGTCGGCATCGGCATGGTGCTCGTCTTCGCCGCCTTTATGGGCATTCTGGAAAAACGGCGCGGCGCGGGCGCCGTGCCGACGGGCAAGGCGGCGCAGCTCGATGAGGACGCCTCGTCCGCGAAGCAGGTCACCGCGGAGGAAGCGGCGGCGCTCAAGCGCCCGAAACTCTTCTGGTTCAATCTCCTGCTCACGGTCGGTGTCATCGCACTGCTTTGCTTTACGAAGATTCAGCTGTATGCCGCCTTCATGATCGGGCTTTCCATTGCTCTTATCGTGAACTTCCCCGATCCGAAGATGCAGGGGGCGCGTATTCGCGCACATGCGGGTGAGGCGCTCGGCGTGCCGATGATCCTCCTCGCGTCAGGCGTGTTCCTCGGCGTATTGACGGGCAGCAAGATGCTCGAGGCGATGGCCGAGACGCTCGTCATGATCATCCCGGGATTCCTCGGGCCGTACTTCCATATCGTCATGGGAATATTCGCCGTGCCGATCGGTATGATGCTCGGCACGAGTCCGTATTTCTTCGGCCTCCTGCCGCTTGCGATCGGCGTCGGCGAGCAGTACGGCATCTCTCCCGAAAACATGTCGCACGCTATGCTGATCGGCAAGAACTTTGCCGTCCTCGTCACGCCGCACGCGGCGACGACCTTCCTCTGCTGCGGCCTCGCAGGTATCTCCATCAAGGATCTCCTGCGGTTCTGTATGCCGTGGCTTTGGCTGCTCTCCATCATTTCACTGTTCTTTGCCATCTTGCTGGGGATTGTCGTCGTCTAGACAATGTGAAAAACTTGTAATGCATACGAAAACGGCACAGGCGCGTGATGCGTGATCTGTGCCGTTTTTCTATATGCTGTGTCGTTAGAACAACTTCTCCGCGAGCACGATGGTCTGCTCGCGCGAGGGACCGACGGAGACGATGCCGAGGGCGATGCCCGTGACCTCAGCCATGCGCGTGAGGTAGCGGCGCGCGTTCTCCGGGAGCGCGTCATAGCTGCGGATGCCGGAGATGTCGGTCTTCCAGCCCGGGAAGGTCTCGTAGATCGGTTCGACCTCGGCGAGGACGTTCAGGCTTGCGGGGACGCCTTTGAGGACTTCGCCCTTGTACCGGTAGCCTGTGCAGAGCTTGATCTCGTCAAATCCGTCGAGGATGTCGAGACGCGTGACCGCCATGTAGTCAATGCCCGAGAGCATACCCGCATGGCGGACGACAACGGCGTCGAGCCAGCCCGTGCGGCGCGGACGCCCCGTCACCGTGCCGAACTCGTGCCCTGCGCGGCGCAGCTCCTCGCCGATGCCGTTCAGCTGCTCGGTGGGGAAAGGGCCTTCGCCGACGCGCGTGCAGTATGCCTTGACGACGCCGATGACCGTATCGATCTTCTTCGGCGCAACGCCCGCGCCGATGGTGACGCCGCCCGAGATGGGATGCGAGGCGGTGACATACGGATAGGTGCCGTAGTCGATGTCGAGCATCGTCGCCTGTGCGCCCTCAAAGAGGATCTTGCGCCCCTCTGCGATCTCCTCGTTGATGAGCGGGATCGTATCGGTGACGAGCGGGCGCAGACGCTCGGCGTAGCCCATGTATTCTGCGAGAACGTCCTCGTAGACGAGGGGCGCGTGGTCGTATGCCGCCGCGAGCTCAGCGTTCTTGCGCGCGAGGTTCTTTTTGAGCTTTTTCGCAAACTCGTCGCCGTCCATGAGATCGCAGACGCGGATGCCGATGCGGTCGTCCCGATCCATATAGCAGGGGCCGATGCCGCGCCCCGTTGTGCCGATCTTGTCCGCGCCGCGCTGCGCGTCGCCGATGCCGTCCATCAGACGATGGTAGGGCATGACGACGTGGGCGCGATCGGAGATGCGGATGTTCGACGCGTCGATGCCGCGCGCGGCGAGGGCGTCCATTTCCTGCAGGCAAACCTCGGGATCGAAGGCGACGCCGTTTGCGATGATATTATGCGTCCCCTTGTAGAGAATGCCCGACGGCAGCAGGCGCAGCTTGTACTCCTCACCTGCGGCGACGACCGTGTGTCCCGCGTTGCAGCCGCCCTGATAGCGAACGACGGTATCCGCCTGCTCCGCGAGATAGTCGACGATCTTTCCTTTTCCTTCGTCTCCCCACTGTGTGCCCGTGATAACGATGGTTGACATATGCTCAGTCCCCTTTTTTTATCAAAACCTGTTCCCTTACAGGTCAAAACGCTTGAAGATTTCATCCACATTGCGGAGGAAATATTTGTAGTCAAAGCAACCGTCGATCTCCTGTGCGGTCAAGTGCTTTGAAATGTCCGCGTCCCGCTCGACATTCGTGCGGAAATCCTCTTTCTCAAGCCAGCGTTTCATGGCGTTGCGCTGCACCCATACATACGCTGTCTGGCGCATGACGCCCTTATTAACGAGCGCAGTGAGGATGCGCTGACTGTAGATGAGCCCGCCCGTGCGCCCCATGTTGTGGAGCATCGCATCGGGATAGACGAGGAGCTTGTCGACGATGTTTGTCAGCTTTGCGAGGCAGTAGTCCACGTTGATCGTGCTGTCCGGCAGGATGACGCGCTCGACGGAGGAGTGCGAGATGTCGCGCTCGTGCCAGAGCGTCATGTCCTCGAGCGCCGCGACGGCGTTGCCGCGCACGAGCCGCGCCATGCCCGAGACGCGCTCGCAGTTGATGGGGTTGCGCTTGTGCGGCATCGCGGATGAGCCCTTTTGCCCCGCCTTGAAGAACTCCTCCGCCTCGCGGATGTCCGTGCGCTGGAGGTTGCGGATCTCGGTCGCGATCTTTTCCATCGTGCCCGCGATGATCGCGAGTGTCGTGACGAGCTCGGCGTGGCGGTCGCGCTGGATGACCTGCGTCGCGAGACGGACGGGCGTGAGTCCGAGCCGCCGGCACGTCAGCTCCTCGATGCGCATGTCGATGTTGGAGTAGGTGCCGACCGCGCCCGAGAGTTTACCGACCGAGACGATCTCCTGCGCACGCGTCAGCCGCTCGATGTCGCGTTCGAGCTCAGCGCTCCAGAGCAGGAGCTTCAGTCCGAACGTCATAGGCTCCGCATGGATGCCGTGCGTACGTCCGATACACGGTGTATGGCGAAACTCATCTGCGCGGCGGCGGAGCACTTCGCGGAATTTACGAAGCCCGCCTAGGATCAGCCCCGCGGCGTCACGCATCATGATGCAGTACGCCGTGTCCTTCACATCGCTCGAGGTGAGCCCCTTGTGGATATACTTTGAATCCTCGCCGACATTTTCCTCAAGGTTCGTGAGGAAGGCGATGATGTCGTGGTCGGTCGTCTTTTCGATCTCGTTGATGCGGGCAACGTCGAACTTCGCCGTGCGGCGGATGTTCTCCACGGCGGCGGCGGGGATCTCGCCCAGCTCCGCCATCGCCTCGCACGCCGCGATCTCGACGTTCAGGATGGTCTGCCACTCATTCTCGATCGACCAGAGACGACCCATCTCCGGCCGCGTATAACGCTCTATCATCATATCCTCCTGCTCATGTGCACAGACATAAAACAACATCTATATCATATATCTCAAAACGTCCAATGTCAACGAAAACAAAGCGTGCGGAGAACGTTCGGCGGAGTATGGCACCATGGTAAAAATTTAGGGCGTACTATTGACTTAGAGTGCGCTCCTAGTATTATATTGACAGACAGATATTTGACTGAATCAAGGGGACTATGATGGGAGAAAATAACCGGACGGAGCGACGTTTGAGTCGGCGCTCCTTTATCAAAGGTGCGGCTGCGGCGGGCGTTCTCGCTGCGAGCGGCGCGCTCTTTTTGGGGACGGGCTGCGGGCGCACGGTTGTGGAGACAGCGGAGCGCAAACTCTTTGCCGAGCTGCGCGTAAATTATCTGCGGCAGATCGTCACGCAGGATACGGGGCGTGCGCGCGTCCTCATGTGGGAGATGCCCGCGCCTGCGGCGGATCAGGTCGTCGAGCTGCGCACGGCGGGGCAGACGGAGACGCGTTCTTTTGATGTGCGCGATGCGGGCTTTACAGACGACGGCGTGACCGTCTATCAATACGCAGCGGCGATTGACGAGCTGACGCCCGGCACGTCGTACGAATACCGCGTGCGCGCCGGTGATGCTGCGACGGCGTGGATGCCGCTCGCGGCACCTGCCGAGGACGCACCGTATAAAATGATCATCTTCCCGGATTCACAGTCGAGCGACTATACGGACTGGCAGAATGTGGCGCGCGGCGCGTGGGAGCGCAACCGTGATGCGGCCGTCTACTGCAACATGGGTGACCTTGTGGACAACGGAGAGGATCGTTCGCAGTGGGCGGCGTGGTTCGAGGGATTTGACGCCGACATGCTGCACGCGCTGCCCTTCGTCCCCGTGATGGGCAATCATGAAACGTATAACCGTGATTGGAAGGTACGTCTGCCGGAGGCGTATCTGCACTATTTCGACGTGCCCGCAAACGGCAGCGCGCAGTTCGAGCGGTACTACTACTCATTTGATTTCGGCAGCGTCCATTACATCGTCCTCAATACAATGCAGCAGGAGCTTGACGACTTTATCCCCGGGCTCGTGGAGGAACAGCAGGCATGGATCCGCCGCGACATGGCAGCACACCGGAAAAAGTGGAATATCGTCATGATGCACAAAGATGTCCTGCAATACCGAATCAACGGGCGTCCCGAGCGCACGGAGGGATTCAGCGAGGACGGGAACCTATGGATGCCGCTGTTTGACGAACTGGGCATAGACATCGTATATACGGCGCACTTGCACACCTATCGCAACCGCGGACATATCTACGGATTCGTGAAGCAGCCGGACAAAAGGGGACCGCTCTACATCCTCACGGGTGTCGCGGGCAACGTCCGCTATCCGAATCTGTGGGTGGATCACGCGATGGACGATGTGACGCTCCCGCAGCCCGAGACCGACAACTACCTCACGATGGAGGTCGGCGCGGACAGCATCGAGATCGCGTGCTTCCTCCCGGACGGCACGGAGATGGATCGCGTGCGCGTGGAGAAATGAAGTATATGGCTTGACGAATTGTATGTAAAAATTTATAATTGGATTGACATTCCTTTACCGTTATGGTAGAATAAGATAAATTTATATATAACGGGAGGAATTTGCCGAATATTATTTATCGTAAAAATTGAATAAGGACATCAGGTGTTTTGTGACTTGCTGCAAAGCTTTACGGGGAAGTTTGATGTGATTTCAACGCTGTAGCGCAGCCGTGAAGGGGAGTTTATTCATCGCAGTCCTCTTACAAAGGGATGAATGGGCGACGATCCTAAGCCGGGGTACCGACTGAGGTCTGTCATTTATGTAAAGTATGCGCTTTACGTACTTCAGCATTTAGGAGAGGTTCAGCTTTCCGCCGGTATTTTATTGCCAAAAATGGGGCGGACGATCTCGGGTGTTAGGGTTTGCAGCGCAGCTTACAGTACATGAAATGAAGCAGGAAATTTAGCTGTTGCGCAGCCGGATTTCCTGCTTATTTATTATAAAGTATTTTATTATCGTTAAATATGAATGCAACCTGAAAACTCTTATTGACAAAAAAAAAACAATAATGCTAATATAAACATAAAAATTGCATATGATAGGGAATAGGTGTCGCAAGACTTCAAAAGGAATCCGGTCAAAGCCGGAGCGGTCCCGCCACTGTAAGAGGAGTCCGTCAAAATATGCCACTGGAGAGATCCGGGAAGGTTTGACGCGGCGATGAATCTAAGCCAGGAGACTTGCCTGTTTCAACATCACCGTTGATTTTTGAATTGTATCAAGAATCAGTACCTGCGAGCGATGGGGAGGGGATTACGTCCAAGACGAAATACAGACGTATCTCTGGCAGGAATATATTCTGCCGGATTTCTGATTTCTATAGATGTTCATCCGCCTGACTGCGCTCGTTGGTACAGGCGGATTTTTTCATGGAGTGAAGGAAAGCATGGCACGGGGATTGTCCACATTTTTTGAAGATACGCCGGCATACGGTTGGTCGGCAAAGAAGAACGGAGGCTCTTTTATGTCAAAGCAAGTAAGCAAAAGGATGGTCTCGGGTGTTCTCTGGATGCTGCTTGCCGCTGCGGCAGGGCATCCCGCATTCGCAGCAGACTCGGGGCAAACGGAGGATGCACAGGGAATATATACAACGCAGGATGTTACGGTTCAGGCAAAACGCCCCGTATGGGAGGAGACTCTCTCCCCCGGCACTGTGACCGTCATCCGCCCCGAGGAGTTCAAAGGGGAGCAAAAGACGCTGCCCGACTTCCTGAAGATGGTGCCGGGCGTACATGTGCGCGAGGTGCAGGGGAAGGGACAGTATACAACCGTGACCGTGCGCGGCTCGACGGCGGCTCAGGTCGGCGTATTCGTGGACGGCGTACTGACGAACCTCGGCGGCGATGCGGCAGTTGACATCTCGACCATCCCCGTCAGCAACGTCGAGCGCATCGAGGTCTATCGCGGCTACATCCCCGCACGCTTTGCAGGCACATTCATCGGCGGCGTCATCAACGTCGTGACGAAGAAGCCGACGGGCGCACACGGTTCTGCCGAGATCGGACCAAGCTCATTCGGCGGCAAAAAGGCGTCCGTCGAGGTCACAGCCCCTGTCGGCGACGGCAGCCTCCTCTTTGGATTGAACCATGAATCGCGTGAAGGCGACTTCCCCTACCACAGCTACGCAGCAGATCAGTTCTACACGAATACCGGACTTGGCAGACAGATTGTGGAAACACGGGCAGAACTAAAGCAGTTCTTGGGGATGACAGCGGCAGAGCGTGCCGCCTATGATGCCGCCAATGGCGCGGGCGCATGGCAGGATAATGTAGATTCCTGCATCCAGTGGCTCGAAGACAACGGCGGTCGCTTGGTGACCGCTGCCGATGACCCAGAGCGCCGCCGCAAGTACAACGACTACAGCAACTCCGACCTCCTCATCAAATGGCAGGATGACAACTGGATGGTCAAGGGCACCTATAAAACCGTCAATCGCCATCTGCCCGACAGCCTTTGGGTCGACTACCGAAGCTATTTCGATATGATTACGCCGGGGCTCCTCGTTGATAAATACGATCTCTATAAATACGACAAACGGCATCAGACAATCAGTGCAAAGGAGCTGCTCGTGCAGCGTCGATATATGGGAAAACGCTTTGAATGGGGCTGGATGGTCGACTATCTCACCCAGAGCAAGGACTACCGTGCCGAGAATATTCACGACGGTCTGCGTTTTATGATCAAGGTTCCCATGCGGGAGTGGAGCCGTTACCGTTCGAAGAAATACAACGTACAGGTGGACGGAACCTACGAGCTCAGCAAGAACAACATGCTCGACTTTCAAATGAACTACTCTCACGAGCGCATGAATATCGATGGTGACGGACTCAACGAGGTCATCGACGACGTGCAGGCGGGCATCGGGAACCTCTGGGCACAGATGCGCAATCAGTTCGATCAGAACATCTTCAACGTCCAGCTGCAGGATACAATCACGCTCGACAAGAAGAGGACATGGCAGCTGACGCCCGCCATCCGCTACAATCGCTCGGAAATTGTGGGCTACAGTCAGTTCGGCCGTTTCAATCCTGCAAAAACGTATCATTGGGTTCATCCGAAGGACAATCAGGTGGATTCCAAGGTGACCTGGCAGCTCGCATTGAAAAAGGAGTTTAGCGATCATTTCACGATGCGCATGACGGGCGGCACCTACTTCCGACTGCTCAACATGTACGAGATCGCGGGCGACGGCGCGGGCATCATGCCGGCTCCAATAGACTATAAGGGAAGCGGTGCGAAATTCCCACAGCCGGAGTACGGCAAGCAGTTTGACTGCAGTGCGATTTGGGACGGAAAGTTCCTCGGCGCGGACAATCGGACGACGCTCACGTACTTCTGGCGCGACACGCAGCGCATGCTTTACCTCTATCGTGCCGGCCTGAACTACAGCTCGTACTTCAATGATATGCGCGGCAAGGCGCATGGCTTTGAGCTGCAGACGAATTTCCACTGGAAGAAATTCGATCTCGATATCGAAGGCACGCATCTCAATATAGAGGCGCAGCGCAGAGACTCCTCGCCTGGCGTACACTACGATTGGTTCGAGGTGCGCCCGACGTATCAGCCGGAGTGGGAAGGCAATATCCGGCTAACTTATCGCCCGACGGAGAAGTGGCTCTTCTTCGGCGAGGCGCATTATGTTTCGCAATACTACACGCACTATGCCATTCCGCAGACCAGGAATCCCGTGGAAAAAGAACTTGCCGGCAGGCCGAGAGCTGCGCTGAAGACGATCAACGTGGGTCTCAAGTGGTCGCCGCGCAAGGATATGACGATGTCGATTGGCTGCAACGATGTGCTTGATGAGGCGTCGAAGCTGAAAGTGCACAGCGTACAGCGCTACTTGAGCGACCCGAGCTGGGTAAACATCGAGTACCCGCTGCAGGGACGCAGTTACTATATGAGCTTCCGTTATGAATTCTAGGGAGGGAAAGAAGATGAAGGAGTATTTCAGCAAGGCGCGGCGCCTGCGCCTGACGGCTCTTGTCGTGGGCGGGCTGCTCTACGGCTCGTCGGTGCATGCCGCCAATCTGGTTTCGACGATTCCTTCGGATTACGGCAATAGCGAGATGGGCGCGGTCACTGGCTCGCGCGTAACGACGGAGGTCGATGCGGCGCCACAGGCAGGGGTGCTGAAGAACCTCAACCGCGACCCTGCCTCCTTCGGTTTCCATCAGAAGGGCAAGAGCATGCTCCTGTTGCGACAGTACACCTACAGCACGACGGAGCTTGAGAACACCGCTCTCATCGATCCGAATTCCGCAGGCGCGGCGGCGAGCGTGGCGAGCGGGAAGACGGAAACTGTGCCGAATATGCATGCGGCGGCGGCTAGTGACGAGCATATCTATATGACCGGCTATGATATGGGACAGATTGGCGTCTTTCGCCAAAGCGGCAAGCGATTGATGGAAAACAAAACAGCTGTCGTCAATCTCAAGAATGACATCAAGCAGTACTGTGGCTATAACTTCACCGAGACGTTTCAGAACCTCGACGAGGATCCAAAAGGCGAAAAGGGCAAAATCTACACGGGCGATCCGGCGAAAGCGCAGGTACACGGTGAAGCTTTGCTTGTCGATGGGCGCAGGCTCTATGTGGCGGCGTCCGTCAACCCGCTCGCGGGCTACGATCCCTACGACGACGGCTTCCTGATGCAGTACGACATCCAGGACGATGGCAGTCTGAAGTTCGGAAGCTATACGCGCATCAGCCGCAACATCGATCAGGGCAGGCTCAATAAGTTCAACGACCATATCCTTATTTCCTGCATCGGCGGCTATCAGCACTATAACGGGACGGGAAATACCCACTATACGGCGCTCAATATCGCTAAGATCGATCAGAATACGGGGCGCATCCTGGGCACGGAGCAGCGCCGCGCCTCGATTCCAGAGCATGTCAAGGGAACCGGCGAGGATATGCGCGATCTGAAGATCCTGCCGAACGGTACTGCCTACGTCATGACGTACAACCTCAGCCCGAGCGGCAGCCAGATCAATGCGCATGTCTACCAGACGACCATGTCCAACCTGATGTCGGAACATCCCGACGATTGGACGGAGATTGCCGTTGCGCACGAACAGGAGGGCTGGTTCGGCAAGCTCAACGCCGAATACTATACGAAGCGTCTCTGGCTCGAACTCGGCGATACCCTGCAGGCCTATACGGACGGCGATGATGCGGCGAAACATATATGGCAGGCGAAGGATTTCTCCGAGAACAAGGCATTCAGCCGCTTCAACAAGATCACGATGATCGAGCCGGACTGGGTCTACGGCAATACGGCATCTGTCGTCATGACGCTGCCGGCGGAACTGGGCGGAACGACGACCGCAGCGGCACTCAATGAGAATGCCGTCTGGAAAGACAATGCCGTATACACCGATACGGTCACGACGCGGCAGGGCTGGGACGGCGATACCGTTGTCAGCATCGGAAAAGACAAGCTCGGCGACAAATCGACGAATGTGCTTGCGGCTATTTCTGCAACCGGCGGCAAGCGTCTTAATATCAGTGCGAAGAAAAATCTCCTGCAGCTGCAGGTGGAAAACACCGTGGGAAATCCGACGGGAATCTACGCCAAGGGAACGGATCTCATCGTAAGTGCGGCGAAGGGAATCAATATCCTCACACGAGGGCTTGACGGCGGCAATACGCTGACGAATGCCGTCCAGCTCGATGCACTGAAGGACAAGGCATCGAAGATTACCATCAACGGACCGCTCAATATCTCGATGACAGGCGGCCTTGGCGGCAACGGCGTCGCAGTTCAAAAGAGCGACCGTTTGGGGGAGAAATCCTATGAAGCGAGCGTCGCATCGGGAATCCGCATCAACGGCAATCTGAAGATTGCAGGCGAACAGACGGATCGGTGGGGCATTCCGCTCAATCGTGAGAATGTATTCTCGCGCTTTAATAATGCAGGCATTCTGACACAGGTCGAAAAGAGCACGGTGACCGTAACCGGTGAGGTGGATATGACCGTTTACGGCAACGGCGTGACAACGAATGCCAAGGACAGCAGTGTACGCCTCGCAGGCGGCGGCTCCATTCAGGTGCCTGCCGGCATGAAGTACAGCTACTACGCGCTTGCCGCATATCAGGGCGCGATTTCCATGAATATGGGAGAAGATGGGACGAAGCCAGGCAACGGCAAGCCGGAAAATGCAATCGCTGACGTGAAGCTCGACGGCGATCTGTTTGCTTTGCCCACGGGCAGGCTTGATGTTGCCCTTATGACGAATAAGTCCTATCTGCACGGCCTTGTTGACAACGGCGGCACGGCGAATCTTTATCTGCAGAACGGCGCAAAGTGGCTCAATGAAGGCCGCAACGAGCGCTATTATCAGGACGACGAGGATATGGGAGCCGGCATGATGGCGGCTGCCAAAACCCGGGCAGGCGGTACTGTCGGGAGGTTCTATAATGCGCAGAGCCGCGTCACGAACTTCGTTGGCGGTGCAACGGAAGCACAGCGCGGCATCATCTACCAGAAGAGCATAAATCCGCTCGTACTTGAAAACTACAGCGGCCATACGGCGGCAATCTATACCCATGATGCGGCTGAACCGGCGCTCTTTAAGGGCGGCGACATCATCATCAACAAGGCGAAGGCAGACACCGAGAATGTCTTTACCCTCTTTACCGACGGCGCCGGCGTAACGACAGGCAATCAGACTGCGGTGCTCAATGCGCTTGCCAACAAGCTGACGTACAAGAGCTTTGCCGAGAACAAGCTTTCGGGCAAGCTCTCAATTGGTGAGAGCCTGACGACGTCCTCCATCAAGGGGGACATCACCTTCGGCAACGAGAAGGGAAGCTACACGGGCGGCACGCCGACTCCGCCGAGCACGGAGCAGACGAAGACGGAATTCACCTCGCAGCTCACGCAGAAAGAAGTTGCTGAGTACAAGGAGGCCAATGTCGAGCCGTCACCCGGCAATTACAAGTTCACGAAGGATACGACGATTCGCAGAAGCTCCTATGACGGCATTATCGCAGCAACAACGTATCCGAAACAGCCGCTCAATGTCGATGCAAGCGGTCAGACGCTGACCTTGATCGGCGACGGCAGCAACTTCATCCTCGGCATGGACAACAACAGCAAGGATGGCATAAAGATCACGGCGAATGCTCTGAAGATTGACGTAAAGAGCAGCGATGGCCGTGCTTTTGGCATACGCAATAATCAGGACGGCTCTGTCGTCAAGATCAAGGGCGACCTCGATATCAAGGGGCAGAGCAGCCAGACTGCGCAGGGTCTCGTCACGAGCCGGGGTGCGGCGATTGAAACGGATGGGCTGCATGTAGAGCTGAACAAGGACTCGACGAACGGCGCCTGGGCCATCAGCAACAGCAACGGCACGGTCACGGTCAACAGCGACGGCACACATGAGGTGGTCATCAACGGCAATGTTCAGACAGGTGAGGAAGGGAATACCAATATATCGCTGACGACGGAGCAGTCTGTTTTGAACGGAATCATTCAAAAAGTGGCCTCAAGCGGCGGCGGTGAGGATGAAGACGAGGACGAGGAATTCGGTCTTCCGGTCAGTCCTCAGCAGAACGGCGAGGCAAAAGGCAATGCGCTGACATTGCAGAATGGCGCTGTTTGGACGAATGAAGATTACAATACGCGAAAGAGCGCGCTCACTGCGGCGAAATTCATAGGAAGCCAGCTGCTTTCCCTCAAGGGCGGCGATGATGCTGCCCATGCGGGTGTGATCTTCCAGAAGAACGATAAGGATATCACAATTGACAACTACAGCGGCCATACGCGCGTATTCTATGCGCATGATGCTGCAGCACCGACGACGATCATCGGCGGCGCGCTGAAGATTGGTAAGGCGGCTGCGGACAGCATCATTACGCTGACGACGGACAACAGCGGCCTGAACACAGAGGCAGCGTCGGGAGCGGACAAGAAGCTTGTGGACGATACGCTCAATGCGCTCGCGAACAAGCTCTGGTATACGGCCTATACGACGGGAGAGAGAAATCTCACGGGCAAGGCGGAGATCGCCGAAGGCCTGACGACCTCTGCCGCAAGCAAGCGTATCGAAAACATCACGTTTGACAACACAACAGGGCAGGGCAGCTATACGACGACCTCGCCGACCCCGCCGAGCACGGAGCAGACGACGACGGAGTTCACAACACGCCTTCGCGGTACGGATTCGGATCAGGAATACATCGATGCGAATGTTCGTCAGGTAGACGGCACATATCGCTTCACGAAGGACTCGACCATCACGTATCAAAACGACCAGGGTGGGCTCCGCAGCACAATTATACCGAATGAGGATGTTCACATCGATGCAACAGATCGCGTCCTGACGATCAAGAATGGCAGCGGGATCGCGAGCGTCACACAAGGCGCTGCTATCGCTAATTCCGGAAAGACGCTTGATATCAAGGCGAAGACGCTGAAACTCCTCGTGAACGATACGACTTCGGTCGCTCCGCTGCAGACTGCCTGGGGCATTTTGTCTATGGGCGGTACGACGAATATCTCCGGCATGACGGAAATCGATGTCGCAGGCACGGAGCGCAGCAAGGCAATCCAGGCTTATGGCGGCACGGTGACGCTGGAAGGCCTCCGTGCCAAGGCGAATGCCGCATCCAAGGATGCGGTGACGCTCGATGTACAGGGCGACGGGCGCATCAACGTCAATGTCAAGGACGGCACGGTCGGCAGCAGCGAAGTCATGCTCGACGGCAATATTACCGCCCGGGAGTCCGGCAGCCGTGTGGATGCTGCACTTACGACCGGAACATCGTACATCAAAGGGCTTATCTCCGGCGTTGGGACGCTCAATCTCTGGCTCCAGAATGGCGCCGCTTGGCATAATGAGGAGTACACGGCCCAGCCGACAGGATTTGCCAGCCGTCTGACGAACCTCGCGGGTGGCAGCGATGCTTCCCATGCGGGTGTGATTTTCCAGAGGAATGACAAGGATATCACGATTGACAATTACAGCGGCCATACGCGCGTGTTCTATGCGCATGATGCTGCGACGCCGACGGCGATGATCGGCGGAGACTTCCGCATCAAGAACGCGGCAGCAGGAAGCGCCATTACGCTGACAACGGACAGCGTCGGCCTCAATACGGAGTCGACGAAGGCGGTGGATAAGAACCGTGTCAGTGCGACGCTCAATGCGCTCGCCAACAAGCTCTGGTACACGGCCTATACGACGGGAGAGAGGAATCTCACGGGCAAGGCGGAGATCGCCGAAGGCTTGACGACGTCCGCTGCAAGCAAGCGCATCGAGGACATCACGTTTGATACGGCAAGCGGACAGGGCAGCTATGTCTATACGCCGGCTTCGGAAGTGACGACTGATCCGATTACGGAATCCGAGACACTGACCTATGATCGCCAGGCGATTGCTACACAGCCGAATACCAAGGGCAACCGCATTGTCTCCGCGCTCTACACGGATAATACTGCATACGATAAGCAGCATCCGATGGTCGTCGATATGAACGGTCATAGTCTGCACCTTGAGGCAAACAGTAAGAACCAGATTTCCAGCGCAATTTACGGCGGCAACAACAAGAGCATCCGAATTGTGAACAGCGGCGAAGAAAAGGCGCTGACCATCAAGGCATCGAATACGGATACGCGTGCGGCTACCGGCATCCAGTCGGATGCAAATTCCCATATCTATATTCAGGGACCTGTCGTCATCGAGGATGTTCATGCAAAGGGATATAATGCGACGGCGATTCAGACATCCGGTACCATTGGTTCCCCGAGCGATGTCACGATCGACGGCGATCTCACTGTGCAGTCCATACGGGCTGATCGCGTGGACACGAAAAACAAGGGTGCAGACGACGGACGCAATCTGGCTGCGCTCAAAACGACAGGCGATGAGACTAAGATCACAGTCAAGGGCAATGTCGATATTCAGAATATCAAGGGCAGCGTACTGCAGACGGTCGGCGCGGACAGCGTGATCGATGTCGGCGGCGGCACGATGTCGGCTGCCGAGGATGCCGATCATACGAAGCAGTATTATGCCGTCCGTGCAGAGAAGGGCACGGTGAACATCAACACGCCCGAGGGTGTCAGCGGCAGCAGAAAGACGAATATCACGGGCGATATGTATGTCACGCGTGAATATGGAAAGAAGACAGTCGAATACAGCGGCGGTCAGCTTGTTGATTTTGAAAAGGAGGGCGTGCTGAACGTCTCTTTGACGACAGCAGATTCTTCCTGGACGGGCGCGGCAACGTATGACGTCAATCGGGCAGATTTCGGCTCCGGCGGCTTCACGGCGCATGATGTCGGTCAGTTCAACCTGACCCTGCAGAATGGTGCGCGATGGACGAATGAACAGAGATCCAGCGTCACGGACAAGTGGCTGGGCAGCCATCTTGCTACTTTGCAAGGCGGCGATGCTGCAGCCAATGCCGGCGCGATCTTCCAGAAGAACGCCAAGGACATCACGATCGACAACTACAGCGGCCATACGCGCGTGTTCTATGCGCATGATGCTGCGACGCCGACGACGATGATCGGCGGCGCGCTGAAGATTGGTAAGGCGGCTGCGGACAGCATCATTACGCTGACGACGGACAACAGCGGCCTGAACACAGAGGCAGCGTCGGGAGCGGACAAGAAGCTTGTGGACGATACGCTCAATGCGCTCGCCAATAAGCTCTGGTACACGGCCTATACGACAGGAGAGAGGAATCTCAGGGGCAAGGCGGAAATCACCGAAGGCCTGACGACATCGGCGGCCAGCAAGCGCATCGAAAACATCACCTTCGACGGCACAACAGGGCAGGGCAGCTATACGACAACCCCGCCGACTCCGCCGATCGGGGAGCAGACAAAGACGGAGTTTACGACGCAGCTTACGCAGAAAGAAGTTGCGGAATACAAGGATGCCAATGTTGAACCCAGTCCTGGAAATTATAAGTTCACGAAGGATACGACCATATCCAAGACATCTTATGCCGGAGCCATTTCCAACACGGGATTTCCCCAAAATCCGCTGACGATTGATGCCGGCGGACATGTGCTGACGGTCAAGAGCGAAGGAAATAACGGACTTGTCACGGGGATTAAAAACAGCGGTGAAAAGGGCATTGCAATTGCCGCAGATACGGTAAAGATCAATGTCAAGAGTGGAACGGGAAAGGCATACGGTGTTTGGAATGCTAAGGGCGGCTCAACAATTAAAATAACAGGGGATTTGGATATATCTGCCACGGGTGGCGATGCGGCAAAGGGACTTTCCGCAAGTAAAGATGCTGCAATTGAGACGGACGGTCTGGATGTCACACTGAATAAAGCCTCTTTGGATGGTTGGTCTATCGACAACAATGGGACCATTAAGGTAAACAAGGAAGGCACGCATAAGGTAATCTTGCGTGGAAATATTCATTCAGGACCCAATAGCAGTATAGATCTGTCACTGACTACAGCGGAGTCCGCTTTGAACGGTGTTGTTCATAAAGAGGGAGAGACCGTAAATGGAGTGAGTCTCTTATTGACGAACGGTGCTGTGTGGAACAATCAGGACTGGAACCAATCCTCCGCTGTTCTTGAAAAGGTGTCCTTTGCCGGCAGTCGTCTTGCCTCTTTGAAGGGTGGCAGCAATGCCAACAATGCAGGCGCGATCTTCCAGAAGAACGCCAAGGACATCACGATTGACAATTACAGCGGCCATACGCGCGTATTCTATGCGCATGATGCTGCGACGCCGACGACGATGATCGGCGGAGACTTCCGGATCAAGAACGCGGCAGCGGGAAGCGCCATTACGCTGACGACGGACAGCGTCGGTCTCAATACGGAATCGACGAAGGCGGTGGATAAGAACCGTGTCAGCGCGACGCTCAATGCGCTCGCCAACAAGCTCTGGTACACGGCCTATACGACGGGAGAAAGGAACCTCACGGGCAAGGCGGAGATCGCCGAAGGCTTGACGACCTCTGCTGCAAGCAAGCGCATCGAGGACATCACGTTCGATACGGCAAGCGGACAGGGCCGCTATGTCTATACGCCTGCCGCCGATCCCCCGGCATCACAGACCACGACAGAGTTCACCACATCCATTACAGGCGATGAAACGCACGACGCTCCCTATGTGAATGCTGGCGTCCGCAAGGGCGACGGTAACTATGTGTTCACGAAGGATACAAAAATCACGACGGATGATTCTGAAACAGTGATCGGCGGACCGTGGACACCTGCGAACTCTCCCGCGATATCGAATGTCAATGCCGCACAGCCGCTCAATATCGACATGAACGGCAGGAAGCTGACGATTGAAGCCACAGGAAACGGTACGGTCGTAGGCATCAGCGCAGTCGGCAAGGGAAGCCAGGTCAATATCAAGAATGCGGGTGCGATCTCCATCACAGGAACGAATACGGGCAGCGCTTATGCCCCGACGCTCTTTGCCAACGGCGGTGGCTCCGTCCACATTGAAAACGGCGGTGCAGATCTTGAAAGCAAGGTACTCACGCTGCGCACCGTCGGCAAGAAAGAAGCGAGTCCCGCTGTTATCAAGTCGATGAACGGCGTCGATGGTGCGGAATCGAGCATCACGATTGACGGACTCGTCGACATTCTTGTAGACGGTACATATCCCGATGGCAAGGGCGCGAACGAGGGTGTCAGCGCCGTCGCTTCGCGCGTCGACATCGGCGGCGGATCGATTCGCGCCACCGGCAGTGCATGGGCGGCGATTCGCGCTTACGGCGAGTTCGTTTCGGAGAACTATGGCACGGTCAACTTCAACGTCACGAAGGGAGCGGACGGCCTCGCCAACGGCGCAGGCACGAACCGCGCCGTCATCGAAGGTGACATCGTCACGAACGGCGGCATGGGTACGAAGGGGCGCGTCTCCGTCGGTCTTTCGACGGCGGATTCGCACTGGCTCGGCAACTATGCCGATACGAGTGGCTACGGCGTGACGCCGGGACAGCTCGGTGCGGTCAACCTCTTCATGAAGAACGGCTCTTACTGGAAGGGCTTCTCCAACGGTTCCATGAAAGTGGAGATGAGCGGCGAAGGAACGAGCTGGACGGGCTTCAACGTTGGAAATAATATGCAGCTCAAGCTCTCCGACGGCGCGATCTGGCACAATGCTATCACGCAGGAGCAGAAGGATCAGAGCAACAACCCGGCAATCAGCAGGGTCAAATACTTCACGGGCAGCGGCGGTTTCATCGATATGACAGGAACGAACCGCTTCCTCGCTTCGAGCAACAGCCTGAGCGGCGCTCCCGTACAGACGGGTTCCTCCTCCATTGAGGAGAAGGGACTTGGCGAGACAGGCGATCTCACGATTGATGAGTTCAACGGCTCGACGACGATGCTCTATCGCCATGACGCGTTGTCACCGACGACGATCTACGGCGGCAAGCTGACGATCGGCAAGGCGGCGGCCGGCAGTACCGTTACGATGCGCACGGACAGCAACGGTCTCAATACGGCCTCAACCAAAGCGGCCGATCAGAACCTCGTCAGCGCGACGCTGAACGCTCTCGCGAACAAACTCTACTATACGGCATATACGACGGGCGAACGCAACCTCACGGGCAAAACGGAGATTGCCGAAGGCCTTACGACATCCTCGGCAAGCCGTACGGAGAAAATCACGTTCAATGAAGCGACAGGACAGGGCGGTTATACCTACAAGCCTTCGACCGACATCCCGGATACACAGGTGACGACGGTATTTACGCAGGGGATCACGGGCGATGTGGATACGGATGCCGTCTATGCGACGGGCGGCGTGCTGAAAAACGGTAAATACTATTTCAGCAAAGCAACGTCCATCACGGCGGATACCGGCATCGCCGCGGCAGACGGCAAGCCCGTCGATATCACGGGCGGTTCCGGCACGACCCTTGCCATCAATGCCAAGAACTACGGCATTGATGCCGCGGCGAACAGCAAGGTGGATATGACGGGCGATCGTCTGTCAATTACCGCCGCAGACGGTGCGGCAAACAGAAGCATCCGCGCGGCGGCAGGTTCTTCCGTGGGCATCGCCTCCGGCTTTGACATTAAGGGCGCGGTCGAAAACAACGGCGGCACCGTCAAGCTGGACGGCACGGGCAAGACGAGCTCGCTCGTCGGCAATATCACGCAGAATGACGGGACGTTCAATCTCAGAATGACCGGCAAGAACTCCGTGCTGAAGAGCGATATTATCAGCAAGGGCGGAAATCTGGCCGTCACCCTCGACGGCGAGGGCACCGTGTTCACCGGCAGCATCGGTACTGCGGCAAAGAGCGGCGTATCCTTCTACCGTGCGGGAACACCGACCGGGACGCGGGAGCTGACGCTCGGGCGCATGGCGGTATGGAATGTGACCGGGGCTTCGGATCTGACGAAACTCTCGGCGCAGGGCACCATTGTGCAGCAGTCGAATCAGGAAGCGCGTATCGGCAGCTATGAAGGGACGGCAAAAGTCCTGTACCGCGGCACAGCAACCCCGGACGGTGTGCTGACCCTGCGGAACACCGGGCGGTTCACCGTTCAAAACATCATCGGCACAAACAATTCTCTGACGCTTGCAACCGACGCGTTCAGCGGCAGCGACGCAGGCGATGAGAAGGTCGCCGAGACACTCGCAAAGCGGTTCGTTTACAGCGGCGACATCGGCAATATCGAAAATGAAGGGGTCAAGGGACTGCGCCTCAACGCTGCGATCGCCGACGGCATGACGACATCGGCAAAGACCTATCGCGTGCGTTTGGGAGCCAACGGTCTGAGCCAAGGGGTCACGCGTGTCGCTCTCTCGGATATCCAGTACGGCGACTACGAGACGAAGCTCATGAGCGGCGTGAAATCCGCGATGACGGCGTCCGCGATGGCGTGGCGTGCAGAGTCGAACGACCTTATGAAACGTCTCGGCGACCTGCGCCTTTCGCCCGAGCAGATCGGCACCTGGGTGCGGTTCTACCGCGGTAAATCGAGCAGTGACAAGGATCGCGCGGACTTCCGCATGAACTATTCGACCATCCAGGTCGGACATGATTGGAAGGTATCCCCCGCGTGGCGCGTCGGTCTTGCCGGCAGCTATATGAAGGGCTCTTCGAGCTACGCGAGCGGCAGCGGCAAGAATAAAGAAGGGAACCTCGGGATCTACGGAACGTGGACGGGAAAAGACGGCCAATATCTCGATCTCATCGCGAAGGTCGGCCGCCTTACGAACGAATACTCCGTCTACAACGACTTCGGGCACTATGTCAAAGGCGACTACGGCGCGTGGGGCGGATCGCTCTCTGCGGAATACGGCAAGAGAATCCGCGGGAAGAACGGCGGCTTCATCGAGCCGCAGGCCGAACTGATCTACACGCATCTGAACGGCGCGAATTATGCGGGCAGCACCGATTACATGGTCGGCGGCGTATATCAGAAGATGTACGTACGGCAGGGCGCGTTCAACAGCCTCATCGGCCGGCTCGGCATCGGATTCGGCCGTGAGACGAATCGGAGCACATGGTTTGCGAAAGTATCGCTCTACCACGCCTTCTCCGGCAGTCTGCATACCGATTATTCCGACGGGATCAATCCGTGGAAGCACACGCATCAGGACTTTAAGGATACGTGGGTCGGCGCGCAGATTGGCGGTACCGTGAAGATCGGCGAGAAGTGCAGCCTGTACGGCGACTTTGAAAAGACCTTCGGCGGCGATGTCAAAACCGACTGGCGCATGGACGCCGGCGTCCGTTGGAGCTTCTAACCGAATACGGCGGCGGCATGGAACGTGCCGCGCAGAAAGAGACGGGACTGCCGCACAGATGTGTGCGGCAGTCCCGTTTTGTCTGTATGAAACGGCTTGGCAAGGTTGCGCGGAATTTGCTTTCAATGGTATAATAAATAGAGAAATTTTTGAATGTATGGGAGTGGCATTGGATGGATGAGTTTGCTTGGCGGGTGCGTTTGGCACGGCGGCGCAAGCAGAGCCGACAAAAGTTTCGCTTTGCAGCGGGAGTGATCGTGCTGACCGTCGCGGCGCTGGGGTGGTACCTCGGTTACTACATCCAGCGTCCCGCCTATGCGCTCGCACAGACGGCGGCGGCGCTCGAAGCGCACGATGCGGACGCGTTCCTCCGCCGCGTAAATGTGCAGGCGCTTGCGGACGCGGGCTATGATGATCTCACCTATGTGCTCTTTTCCCGCGATACGAATCTCAAGGAAAAGGAGCGCACCGCCTCGGGCAAGTTTTACGAAAATATCAAGGAATCCGTCGCGGCGGGGCTTGCGCGCTCCATCGAGGGGGGCGTGCGCACGGGAACGTGGGAGGAGCCTACAGGCGTCGATGCGCTCAAGGGACGTTCGCTCGGCATCGACTATGAGTATCTCATGGAGTGCAGTCATCTGCGCGATACGACGCTGCTGAGCATCGGGGAGATCACGCATGACGGGAGAGCGGCAACGGCGCAAATTATGGTGCGCGATGAGGGCACGGGACTGGAGTTCCCGCTCGAGCTGCGCATGGAGCACGGGAGCGGCGGCTGGCAGATCGTGCGCGTGACGAATTACCGCGCGTATCTCGAGGCGGTGCAGAGCGCGGCGAGCGTGGATCTCTCGCGCTATATCGAGGCAACGCGCCCCATCGTCGACCGCTACAACGGTGTGTTCCGCTCGATGCAGGGCGAGTTCCGGCACCTGACGGAGAATGCGCACGGCACCTATACGACCGAGCATCGCAAGGCGCTGATGCGGCTTTTGCAGGAGGATATGATCCCACTGCTGAAAAAATATCGCCGGGAGCTCGACGCCGTGGATGTGCCGCGCGGTGCCGCGTATCTCGCCGCACAGCGGCAGGCGGCGACGGATGCGTCCATTGCGGCGTACGAGAGCTTTGTGAAAGGTCTTGATACGGGACTGCCGGAGGACTTCGCCCGCGCGGAGAGTCTGCACAAGACGGCACTCACCTATGACCTGCGCGTCGGGGATATGATTCGCCGCGGCGCAGTGAGCAAGGAGACGCCCGCGACGCCGTAACGATGCGTTTTCCTATCGATGAAAGCATGATAAAACCGCCCCATACGCAGGAAACATGCGTGCGGGGCGGTTGTTGTGTGACTAGCTTTTCATCGGAACAAAGTAAAGATCACTTTACACCGCTTCCATCCTTCGCATCCTGCGCTTCCATCCCCAATAGAGGAGGGCGATCATGACGAGGAAGCTGGTATTGTAGGCGTTGTAGACGACGAGCATGGAGTGGATGCCGGCGAGATCCCACGCGCAGCACCATGCGACGCGAAAGAGGCTGTACGCGGCGAGCGAGGTGAGCATCGGATAGAAGGTGTCGCCCAGCCCGCGGATCGCGCCGATGTAGACCTGATTGATTCCGTAGAGCCAGTAGAACGGCATTGTCCAGTAGACGGCCTCAAGACTGTTGCAGACCGTTGCGGGATCGTCCGTAAAGAGGGCGATGAGCTCAGGGGCAAAAAAGGAAGCGAACGCCGCCATGACGAGCGATCCGCCGACCGTGAGCCGCAGGCTTGCCCGCACGCCCGCGCGGACGCGATCTGGCTGCTTTGCCCCCACATTTTGCCCGATGAAGCTCGTCAGCGCGATGCCAAACGCGAACAGCGGATAGTAGAGAAATCCCTCGACACGCGCGTAGACCGTCATGCCCGCCATCGCCGCATAGCCGAACGAGTTGATATACCCCTGGATGACGAGCGAGGAGATGCTCATAAAGACTGCCTGCATCCCCGCGGGGATGCTCGTGTGAACGATCGGTGCGAGATAACCCGCGTGAAAGAGCGGACGGCGCAGGCGGAACTGCCATACGCCATGCAGGTGAAAAAATTTTTGCACGACGAGCGCGGCGGCGACGTACTGCGAGACGACGGTCGCGATCGCCGCACCCATGATGCCGAGCGGGAAAACGATGAGGAGGAGCACGTCGAGCGCGATGTTGAGGATCACCGCGACAAAGAGGTAGCGGAGCGCGCTGGTCGTGTTGCCGAGCGCACGCAGGACGGCGGTTGCCGTGTTGTAGACGAGCTGCGCGAGCATCCCAAGGAAGGAGATCTCGAGGTACGCGGCGGCGAGCGGTATAATGTCCTCCGGCGTGTTGAGCCCCGTGAGCATCGCGGGGATGAGCGCGAGCCCACCGAGCGTAAAGACAACGGAGAAGAGCAGCACGACGACGAAAATTGTCTGCACGAGCGTATTGAGCTTTTCATAGGACTGCTCGCCGTAGAGGTGTGAGACGAGCACACTCAGCCCCGCCGAACCGCCGATGAAAAAATTGACGATGACGGAGAGGATGAGACTCGCCGTCCCGACGGCGGCAAGCGCCTCCGCACCGAGCGTTTGCCCGACGATGGCCGTGTCGGCGATGGTGTAGAACTGCTGGAGGAGCTGCGAGAGCAAAATCGGCAGCATGAACACGAGCAGCTGCCGTACGATCGGCCCGCGTGTAAAGTCCTGCTGATCCGCGCTGTGAAAGAGCAGAACGTGCAGGTGATGCAGATTGTGATGCAGAAAGTCATAGGTGAGCGGATTGTGGATGCCGTAGATACGTTCTTGACATTTGATCGCACAGAGACGACACTTGATGCTGCTGATGTTCATAATGAGATATTTTATCACAGAATCGAGGAGGCTGCACGAACATTATGGGGGATAGGCATTTTTCTCGCCAAACAAAAAGACTGCCGTATCTATGTGCGGCAGTCTTTCTGACTGTGGGGCACTTCCTCAGAATGCGGGAAGGATGGCGCCTTTGTACTTGTCGTTAATGAAGTTCTTGACGGTGTCGGAGTGAAGCGCCTTGAGCAGCGCCTTGATCTCGGGACGCTCCTCGTCACCCTGACGGATGGCGATGATGTTGACGTACGGCGAGGTCTTATCCTCCATGAAGAGGGCGTCGCGCGTCGGCACGAGATTCGCCTGCATTGCCCAGTTCGTATTGATGACGGCGATGTCCACGTCGTCGAGCGTGCGCGGGAGCTGTGGTGCTTCGATTTCCTTGAAGATTAGCTTCTTCGGGTTCTCTGCAATGTCGCTGAGGGTTGCCGTCTCGCCGGCGCCGTCCTTCAGTTTGATGAGACCTGCGCGCTGGAGCAGGAGGAGCGAACGCCCGCCGTTCGTGGGATCGCTCGGGATAGAGACCTGAGCGCCTTCCTTGAGCTCGTCGAGCTTTTTGATCTTGTGCGAGTAGATCCCCATCGGTTCGATGTGGACGCCGAGGACGTTCACGAGCTTGACCTCGGGATGCTCCTGCATGAAGTTCTTCAGATACGGCTCATGCTGGAAGAAGTTCGCGTCGATTTCCTTGTCGTTCGTCGCGAGGTTTGGCTGCACATAGTCGTTGAACTCGACGATCTCGAGCTTCACACCGTCCTTTTCGAGCTCGGGCTTGATCGCCTCGAGGATCTCGGCATGGGGGACGGGGGAGGCGCCGACCTTGACGACCTTCTCCGATTTGGCGTTATTGTCTCCGCCGCCGCAGCCAACCATAGCGAGTGCTGCAATTGCGAGGACGAGGGTGAGCAGTTTTTTCATAGAGTACCTCCTTGTGGATAGAGATTACCTTTTATTCAGACGTGCGGCGAGGGCATTGCCCGCAAGCTGCACGAGCTGGACGAGGATGATGAGGATGACGACGGTCGCGATCATGATGTCGGGGCGGAACCGCTGGTAGCCGTAGCGGATCGCGAGGTCGCCGAGCCCACCGCCGCCGATCGCGCCCGCCATGGCGGATTCGCCGACGAGAGCGATGACGACGGTTGTGAGCTGACTGACGATGCCCGGCATGGACTCGGGGAGCAGCACGCGCGTGACGATCTGCATCGGAGTGGCGCCCATGGCGAGCGCGGCTTCGATGAGACCGTGCGGCACCTCGCGCAGAGACGTCTCGACCTGTCGTCCGATGAAGGGGACGGAGGCGATGACGAGCGGCACCATGGCGGCGGTTGTGCCGATGGCGGAGCCGACGATGAGACGTGTGAGCGGGATGATGGCGACCATGAGGATGATAAAGGGGACGGAACGCACAGCGTTGACGACGGCGCCGACGGTGCGGTTCACGCCCGGGGCGTCGAGGATCTCTCCCTTTGCCGTGACGTGCAGGAGCACGCCGAGCGGGATGCCGACGGCGCTCGCGATGATCATGCTGACGAGCACCATGTAGACGGTTTCGCCCAGCGCCTTAGTCAGCAGGGGCATCATTTCGGCGGACATAGCCGATCACCTCCTGTTTCAAATGCTGTGCGGACAGATACGAGATCGCCGCGTCGATCTCCGCGGTTTCGCCGCGCAGACCGATGATCATGCGCCCAAAGGGCTGATCCTTCATCTGGTCGAGCGTGCCGAAGAGCATCGTGACCTCGATATCGGGGAACAGGCGGATCATGTCGGCGAGTACGGGATCATCCGCGTTCTCGCCGAGGAAGGTGAGCCGCAGGAGCATGTAGCTGCCCGGCGTCGGCGACGCCTCGATCGGGTTGCCGCGGAACGCCGTCGGCAGGTCGTTCGAGAGCAGAACGCTGATAAATTCCTTCGTAATCGCTTGCCGGGGCTCGGTAAAGACATCTACAACGTCGCCCTCCTCTGCGATGACACCGCCGTCGAGCACGGCGACGCGGTCGCAGATGTCCTTGATGACCTGCATCTCGTGCGTGATGACGACGACCGTCAGACCGAGCCGGCGGTTGATGTCGCGGATGAGCGCGAGGATGGACTTCGTCGTCTGTGGGTCGAGCGCGGAGGTTGCCTCGTCACACAGCAGCACCTTTGGATCGCCCGCGAGCGCGCGCGCGATGCCAACGCGCTGTTTCTGCCCGCCCGAGAGATGGCTCGGATACGCGTCCGCCTTGTCCGCGAGACCGACGAGCGCGAGGAGCTCCGTGACCTTTGGGCGGATCTCCTCGGCGGAGCGTCCCGCGAGCCGCAGCGGAAAGGCGACGTTGTCGTAGACAGTCGCCGAGGACAGCAGGTTAAAATGCTGAAAGATCATGCCGATGTGGCGGCGCTCTTCGCGCAGTTCGCTCTCGCTCATCGCAGTCAGATCGCGTCCGTCAATGATCACCTCACCGCTTGTTGGGCGCTCGAGCAGATTGATGCATCGGATGAGCGTGGATTTGCCTGCGCCCGAGAGTCCGACGATGCCGTAGATCGTGCCGCGCTCGATGCGCAGATTGATGCCGCGCAGGGCGTGGACGTCGTCCGCGTATGTTTTAATGATATTTTTGAGTTCAATCATATACAGCCCTCCTTTGGGCAAGGTTAGAAACAAACGTAGCACAGACGAGAACTTTTGTCAATGTTTTCGGACGAATGCGAGAGGCTTTGCGCAACTTTTTTCAGATTTTTATCGGATGGGAAAAAGGCGGTGCAGATACTTGTATTGTGGACACCCTCATGCTATACTAATGAAAACTCCATAACGAGGTGTTTTTCGAGCCGTCGGCGCCTACGGCTTTGCTATGGCGCGGCGGCCTGACCGGGATTTTCACGGTCACGGGGGACGGATTGGAAACGGACGCCCCTTCCGCGGGCGCGCAGCGTCTGCATTGTAAAGGAAAACCGGCAGGAGCATGGTGCGCTTTTTCGCGTGCAGTCGATGCCCCCGGATTTCCGGCGGGCATTTTTTGATGCCCGGGCGATGGGATTTCGGCACATGCCGAGAAAGGGGAATTCAATGAGGGCAGGAACAGAGTTCATGCGGCGCATCTCGGCGCTGCTCGCGTGCGCGGTCACTGCGGCGGCCCTGCTCACGGGCTGCGGGCAGACGGCAAAACAGGCGGCGGAGCAGACCTCTGCACAGGAGACGTACAAGTTTACGGATCAGGCGGGAAACGCGGTCGAGGTCAAGGCACCCGTCGAGCGCATGGTCGTCCTCCAGCATCATTCGCTCGACATCATCTGCCAACTCGGCGGACAGGACAAGATTGTCGGCGTCGAGTCGACGTGGCAGCGCGATCTCGGCGACTACATCGCGGACATCTGGCCCGCGATCAAGGAGATGAAAACACCCGGCACGCTCTCGCAGCCCAACATCGAGGAGATCGCCGCGCTCAAGCCCGACATCGTGATCGTCGCCTCGCAGTCGGATCAGGCATCCGCGGCAAAGCTGCGCGAGATGGGCATCCCCGTTGCGGTCATTTCTCTGCGCGGCGAGGGCAAGCAGGCGGAGGCGCAGAATCCGCGCCTTTCCAATGCGGACAAGGCGTATACGGACGGGCTGCATAACGCGATCGAGATCCTCGGACACCTCACGGGACGCGATGCGAAGGCAAAGGAGCTCTGGGCGTTCGCCGAGGAGAGCCGCGCGATCGTCGAGAAAGCGGTCGGCGACATCCCCGATGCGGAGCGCGTGACGGCGATCCCCGTGTCGAGCAAGCACATGGTCTACGGCAACGATAAATATGTCGGCTGTATGCTTCTGCGCGCGGGCGCGGTGAACCCGGCGGCGAAGGACATTCAAGGCAACGGCGAATACAACGTCGAGTCGCTGGCAAAGTGGAACCCCGACGTCATCATCTCGCAGGATCGCTATCCCGAGGTCTACAAGGAGCTTACGACCGATCCCGCCTATGCACAGCTGCGCGCTGTGCAGAACGGGAACGTCATCAACGCGCCGTACTGGGCAAAGCCGTGGGGCAACCCGGACGCGGATTCCGTTGCACTCGGCGAGCTGTGGCTCGCGCACATGTTCTACCCGAGCAAGGTGAGCGCGGACGTTGTGCTAGAGCGCGCAAAGGCGTTCTACGAGACGTTCTACGGCGTGCCGTTCACGGGCACGGTGGATGCGGGAATCAAGGCAAAATGACGGGAACAAAATTGTTCACCCATGGGGGGCGGGGCGCACTGTGCGTCCTGCTCCCTTTGGCGTGTATCCTATTTTCACTGACACTCGGAGCGTACTATATCCCCGTGGAGCACGTCTTTCACATCCTCACCGCAGACGTGACAGGGACGCTTCCCGCGGATATCATGCCCATGGAGGTCTCGATGATCTACGACGTGCGCCTGCCGCGCGTCGTCGCCGCCGTGCTCGCGGGCTGCGGGCTGGCGGTCGCGGGCGGCGTCTTTCAGGCGCTCTTTGGCAACCCGCTCGCCAGTCCCTACACCCTCGGCGTCAGCAACGGTGCGGGCTTCGGCGCGGCGCTTGCCATCGTGCTCACGACGAGCGCGGCGGCGGTGCAGATCTCTGCGCTCGCGTTCGGCATCGTCTCGGTCGGGCTGACCTTCCTCCTCGCAGGGCGCAAGAGGAGCGCGCCCGTGACCATGATCCTCTCGGGGATGCTTGTCAGCGCTTTTTTCTCCTCGCTCGTCGCGCTGCTGAAATTCACCGCCGACCCGCAGGAAAAACTCCCGCAGATCGTCTACTGGCTCATGGGCTCGCTCGCGAGCGTGCGCTATGACGGCCTGCTGCTCGTCCTGCCCGCGTATATCGCCGCACTCGCGCTGCTCCTCCTCTATCGCTGGCGCATCAATATTCTCAGCATGGGAACGCAGGAGGCGCGCTCGATGGGCGTCTCCGTTACGCGCGACCGCGCCCTCATCATCCTCGCGGCAACGCTCCTCACCTCGCTCGTCGTCAGCTTTTCCGGCATCATCGGTTGGGTCGGCATCGTCATCCCGCACCTCGCGCGCATGATCACGGGACCCGATTTCCGCCGGCTCATGCCCGTCTCCGCCGCGCTCGGCATCGTCTATCTCCTCGTCATCGACGACCTGTGCCGCACACTTACCTCGCTCGAGATCCCCATCGGCGTCATCACGGGCATCGTGAGCATCCCGATCTTCATCTATTTTATCCTGAAAAAGAAGGTGCGCTGGTCATGAAACTCGAAGCGGAGCATTTACATTTCGGCTATGACGCGGCGCGCACGATCCTCGAGGACGTCTCGTTCGCGCTCGGCGGCACGGGCGTCTACTGCATCCTCGGCAGGAACGGCACGGGCAAGAGCACCCTCTTGAAATGCCTCGTGGGCGAGCTGCACGCCGCGGGGCGCATCCTCTTTGACGGGAAAGAACGCGCCGCGTACAGCGACCGTGAGATCGCGCAGAGAGTCGCCTATATCCCGCAGTCGCACACGCCCACGTTTCCGTTCCGCGTGCTCGACGTCGTGATGATGGGACGCACCGCGCACATGGCGTATTTCGCCTCGCCCGGCGCGCGCGAGGAGGAGATCGCGCGGCATCATATGAACTTTCTCGGCATCGCGCATCTGGCGGAGCAGCCCTATACGAACATCTCGGGCGGCGAGCGGCAGCTCGTCATGCTCGCCGCCGCGCTCACACAGCAGCCCGCGTTCCTCATCCTCGACGAACCGACGGCGCATCTCGACTTTGGCAACGCACAGCGCTTCCTCGACCTCGTCCTGCGCCTGAACGCCGAGGGACTCGGCATCCTCATGACCTCCCACTTTCCCGATCACGCCCTCTACCTCGGCGCCGAGACCCTCGTCATGAAGGATAAGAACCTCTGGAGGCACGGTGCGGCGGCGGATGTCATCGACGAGGAGAGCATGACCGCCCTCTACGGACTCCCCGTCCACATCGGCAGCATCGGCACACGCAGCGTCTGCGTCGGCGGAGAGATCGGGGAGCGATAAAAGTATTTCTATTTGATGGAAGATCGAGTACAATAGAAGTGCCGAAAGCATGTTATGGATCGTGGAGGAAGCAAATGCCGGATAAAAAGAACAATGAAATACCTGTGGAGGAAATACCGGATATATATGATCGTCGGACGTTGAATCAAATGTATCGGGAGATCCCCCTGAAGGATACGACCTCCCGCCTTTTGCGGAAATATTTCGCTGCGATGGCAAATCTCTACGGCATTATCCCTCTGACCGAGGCGTATAAGATTGCAAAACATTTCAGCCCGCGCAGCTTTTCCGAGGAGGAGTTCTTTGACTTTGCGGAGATTGCCCGGCATGAGGACGGCAATTATGGAGTCCTTGGAGCAGAGAATCTTTATACCGACGGTCGACCGAGTGCACCGCGTGATCGCGAGATCGTCAATCTCGATTTGATGGAGCCGGTTCGGACGGATAAAATCGCCTATTACGACACCAAAGAATTTCAGTATGGGAAGACATATTATATTCCGTCTACGAAAGAAGACTTACTTGCTTATATGGATGAGTACTATGTTGAGGTGACGCCGGAATATACCGCGTTTGACCGGTTTTTACGCGCACATTACGTCCCAAAAAAGAAAATCATCGGTGTAGATCTCGCCGTCAAGGCACTATTTATTGCGATTCGTATCGATGTGGACATGAATACGCTGATGGATGACTTTGCGTTGTATGGGTTTATACTGCGTGACGATGACGACTTCGCTAGATTTGCGGAACTCTATCAAAATCATGTCAATAATGCACGGCTTTTTAGCAATTGCGGCTATACACCGAATGAGATCCGAGCGATGCAGCCGACGGAATACGATAAAAACGCGACGATCAGCATCGGGAAAAATATGCGGGCAATGCTCGAAAACGGCGAACTTGATATCTATGACCTGCGCCGCAGTATTATGGAGCAGGAGTTCCCGAACGAACGGATGCGGGACAGCCTCTTGGAGCAGATTGACGAAATCCTGGCAGGAAGATCACCGTCTGCTAAGAGCAAAAAGATCGGCCGCAACGAGCCGTGTCCCTGCGGCAGTGGGAAAAAGTACAAGAAATGCTGTGGACACTAGAGTATACATCCAATTTTGAAAAACGAAAAAACTTCGCCGTAACCCTTGACATGAAAATTAGTATGTAGTAAGATATGATGACCTATTGACGTAAGTATGGGGTTCGTGCGCCTTTTTTGGCTTTTTAGAAAGGATTTGGGGACTGCCCTTCGGGCATTTCCACGGGAGCAAGGTATTCGGACGGTTGCCTTGTTCTTTTTGTGTCTTTTTGCATAAGCCGCGGCGCTCGTTCTCATCAATATAATCCAGCGAAAGGGTGACAGCGTTCATGTTCAATCCTGTGTCGGTCGGTCGTCGCACCCGGTATAGCTATGCGCGCATCAAGGAAGTTATGGAGATGCCGCATCTGCTCGATATTCAGCGGACGAGCTATCGGTGGTTCTTGGATGTGGGACTCGGAGAGATTTTCCGCGATATTTCCCCCATTCAGGATTTCTCGGGGAATCTCATCCTTTCCTTTGAATCGTTTGCGCTCGGCGCACCGAAATACGATCTCGACGAGTGTAAGGAGCGCGACGTAACGTACGCCGCGCCGCTTCGCGTGAATGTGCGTCTCGTCAACCGCGAGACGGGCGAGATCAAGGAGCAGGAAGTGTTTATGGGCGATTTCCCGCTCATGACGGACACGGGGACGTTCATCATCAACGGTGCGGAGCGCGTCATCGTCAGTCAGCTCGTGCGCTCTCCCGGCGCGTATTACGGCGTGGAGATCGACACAACGGGCAAGGAGCTCTACAACGCAACGGTCATTCCGAACCGCGGCGCGTGGATCGAGCTCGAAACGGACGCGAACGATGTCGTGTCCGTGCGCATCGACCGCACCCGCAAAATGCCTGTGACCTACCTTATCCGTGCGCTCGGCTACGAGACGGACAGCGATATTCGTGCGCTTTTCGGTGACGATCCCCGCATCCTCGCGACGATTGAACGCGATACGGATGAGGTCAAGACACGCGGCAAGGCGGTCATTGAGATCTACCGCCGCCTGCGCCCGGGCGAGCCGGCGAATGAGGACAATGCGCGCCAGCTCCTCGAGGTGCTGTTCTTTGATCCGCGTCGTTACGATCTGGCGACAGTCGGTCGCTATAAACTGACGAAAAAACTCGGCTGGCGGCGCCGTCTGCTCGGGAAGGTACTTGCCGAGCCGGTCATCGATAAGGAAACGGACGAAGTCGTATTCCCCAAGGGCGAGGCGATTACGCAGGACATGGTGGACGCCGTGAGTGAAGAGCGTGAGAAAATGCTCTTCGGCGACGGCGAGCTCGTCGCGCTCAGCGTACAGAAGGCGGACGGCGAGGTCTACCGGATGCTCTGCGCGCCGACGCGCGACTATCAGTACCGTACGATCACACGCGAGGATGTCATGGCGTCGATCAGCTATCTGCTCGGTCTTATGGACGGCTTCGGCAATACGGATGACATCGATCACCTCGGCAATCGCCGCGTGCGCGCGGTCGGAGAACTCCTGCAGAACCAGTTTCGCATCGGTCTGTCTCGTATGGAGCGTGTCGTGCGCGAGCGCATGACGATCCAGGAGACGGACAGTATCACGCCGCAGGGGCTCATCAATATCCGCCCCGTAGTGGCGGCGGTGAAGGAGTTCTTCGGCTCCTCGCAGCTCTCACAGTTCATGGATCAGCACAATCCGCTCTCGGAGCTGACGCATAAGCGCCGTCTCTCGGCGCTCGGCCCGGGCGGGCTCTCGCGTGAACGCGCAGGATTCGAGGTGCGTGACGTCCATAACTCGCATTATGGGCGTATGTGCCCGGTGGAATCGCCGGAAGGCCCGAACATCGGCCTCATCGGCTCGCTCGCAAACTATGCACGCGTCAACCGGTTCGGATTCATGGAGACCCCGTACCGCCGCGTGGACAAGGAGCATCACCGCGTTACGGACGACGTGCGCTACCTTACGGCGGACGAGGAGGACGAGCTCATCATCGCGCAGGCGAACGAGCCGCTCGATGAGAACGAGTACTTTATAAATGAGCGTGTCACGGCGCGGTTCCATGAGGAAACGGGGCTGCATCACCGCGACCGCGTGGACTATATGGACGTGTCGCCGCGTCAGGTCTTTTCAATCGCGACGGCGATGATCCCGTTCCTCGAGAACGACGATGCGAACCGTGCGCTCATGGGTGCGAATATGCAACGCCAGGCGGTACCGCTCCTGAAGACACAGGCGCCGCTTGTCGGCACCGGCATGGAGTACAAGGCTGCCTGTGACTCAGGCGTCATGGTACTTGCACGCCGCGGCGGCGTCGTTACGGATGTCGCTGCGAATGCTGTTACCATCAAGACGGATGAGGGCGCGTTCGACAACTATAAACTGCAGAAATTTGTCCGCTCGAACCAAGCGACCTGCATCAATCAGCGTCCGCTCGTCTATGAAGGGGAGCGCGTTGTGGAAGGGCAGCCTATTGCGGACGGACCTTCGACGGACAACGGTGAGCTCGCGCTCGGCTACAATATCATCGTGGCGTATATGCCATGGGAAGGCTACAATTACGAGGACGCGATCCTCCTCAGCGAGAACCTCGTGAAGCGCGACCTCTATACCTCGATTCACATTGAGGAGTACGAGTGCGACGCGCGCGATACGAAGCTCGGCCCCGAGGAGATCACGCGCGACATCCCGAATGTTGCGGAGGAGGCACTCAAGGATCTCGACGAGGAGGGCATTGTCTCCATCGGCGCCGATGTGCGCCCCGGTGACATCCTCGTCGGCAAGGTTACGCCCAAAGGCGAGACGGAGCTGACGGCGGAGGAACGCCTCCTGCGCGCGATCTTCGGCGAGAAGGCGCGCGAGGTACGCGATACTTCGCTGCGCGTGCCGCACGGTGAGGGCGGAAAGATCATCGACGTGAAGATCTTTACGCGTGAAAACAATGATGAACTGCCGCCCGGCGTCAACCGTCTCGTGCGCGTCTACATCGCGCAGAAGCGCAAGATCTCGGTTGGCGACAAGATGTCCGGGCGTCACGGGAACAAGGGCGTCGTCTCGCGCATCATGCGCCAGGAGGATATGCCGTTCCTGCCGGACGGTACCCCCGTCGATATCGTACTGAACCCGCTCGGCGTGCCGTCGCGCATGAACATCGGGCAGGTGCTCGAGACGCATCTCGGCATGGCGTGCCGTGTGCTCGGACAGCGCATTAAGGACGGCGATCCGACGGTGGAGGGCGACCTCCGCGCGGCGGGCTACAATTTTGACGTGAACGGAATGCCGAAACCGGATGAGGCGGGCATTCATATCGCAACGCCGGTTTTTGACGGTGCGGGCGACGACGATGTGTTCGGCACGATCCGCGCGGCAGGACTGCCTGCCGACGGCAAGACGGTGCTCTATGACGGGCGCACGGGCGAGCCGTTCGAGAACCGCGTTACGGTCGGCTGTGTTTACATGCTGAAACTGCATCATCTGGTCGACGATAAGATTCATGCGCGTTCCACGGGACCGTACTCCCTCGTCACGCAGCAGCCGCTGGGCGGCAAGGCACAGTTCGGCGGACAGCGGTTCGGCGAGATGGAGGTCTGGGCGCTCGAAGCATACGGCGCCGCATACACGCTCCAAGAGATCCTGACGGTGAAGTCCGACGACGTAGTCGGCCGCGTGAAAGCATACGAATCGATCGTTAAGGGAGATAATATCCCCGAGCCGGGCGTCCCAGAGTCCTTTAAGGTGCTCATCAAGGAACTGCAGGCGATCGGACTTGATATCAAGGTGCTCAACGAGGATGCGAAGGAAATCGCGATCCGCGACGAAGAGGACGAGGATATCGGCGAGAAGGCGCGTTCCCTCGATCTCGATGTGGAAGGCGTTGACGAAAACGGCGCACCGCCGCCGCCCCCCGTATATGACGAGGGGGATGATGCGGAGCAGGGCGAGGATATTCCCGATGAGGACATCATCGCGCATATCGGCGGCGCGGACGAAGAACTGTCAGATGATATGGATACGATCCTGCACGGCGGGCTTGACGACATCGACGTGCCGAATGAGGACGATTCGGAGTTCTGATTTTAGGAAGGGAGTGACATCTGTTGCTGGATGTAAACAATTTTGACTCAATGCGGATTGGACTCGCTTCCCCCGATAAAATTCGTGAGTGGTCGCACGGCGAGGTCAAAAAGCCGGAGACCATCAATTACCGTACGCTTAAACCGGAGCGTGACGGCCTCTTCTGCGAGCGCATCTTCGGCCCGACACGCGACTGGGAATGCCACTGCGGCAAGTATAAGCGCATCCGCTACAAGGGCGTCGTCTGCGACCGCTGCGGCGTCGAGGTCACGCGTGCCAAGGTGCGCCGCGAGCGCATGGGGCATATTGAACTCGCCGCGCCCGTCTCGCATATTTGGTATTTCAAGGGGATCCCGAGCCGCATGGGGCTGATCCTCGACGTATCACCCCGTTCGCTCGAAAAAGTCCTCTATTTCGCCTATTATATCGTCGTCGATCCGGGCGAAACGGATCTCAAGAAGAAAGACCTTCTTTCCGAGCGCGAGTATCACGAAGCGCTGGAGAAATACGGCAATACCTTCCGCGTCGGTATGGGCGCGGAGGCAGTGAAGGAGCTGCTCGAAGAACTCGATCTCGAGGCGATGAGCGAGCAGCTTAGGAACGATGTGCGCACAA
Organism: Selenomonas sp. FOBRC9; assembly: GCF_000287655.1. Classification (NCBI taxonomy): domain Bacteria; kingdom Bacillati; phylum Bacillota; class Negativicutes; order Selenomonadales; family Selenomonadaceae; genus Selenomonas; species Selenomonas sp. FOBRC9. Next base: position 61,011 of record NZ_ALJR01000039.1, on the reverse strand, counting down.
CTTCCGGTCAGAAGAAAGTGCGTGCGATCCGCCGCCTTGAGGTGGTCGAGGCGTTCCGCAAATCCGGCAACCGTCCGTCGTGGATGATCATGGACGTCGTTCCGGTCATTCCGCCCGACCTGCGCCCGATGGTGCAGCTTGACGGCGGTCGCTTTGCGACGTCTGATCTCAACGACCTCTACCGCCGCGTCATCAACCGCAACAACCGCCTGCGTCGTCTGCTCGACCTCGGCGCGCCCGACATTATCGTGCGCAACGAGAAGCGGATGCTCCAGGAAGCGGTCGACGCACTCATCGACAACGGCCGCCGCGGGCGCCCTGTCACAGGACCCGGCAACCGTGCGCTCAAATCCCTCTCAGACATGCTCAAGGGAAAGCAGGGGCGGTTCCGTCAGAACCTCCTCGGCAAGCGCGTGGACTACTCCGGGCGTTCCGTTATCGTCGTCGGTCCCGAGCTGAAACTTCATCAGTGCGGTCTGCCGAAGGAGATGGCACTCGAGCTCTTCAAACCGTTTGTCATGAAAAAACTTCAGGCGGACGGTGCAGCGCACAACATCAAATCTGCGAAGCGCATGGTTGAGCGCGCGCGTCCCGAGGTTTGGGACGTACTCGAGGGTGTCATCAAGGAGCATCCCGTGCTCCTCAATCGTGCTCCGACGCTCCACCGTCTCGGCATTCAGGCATTTGAACCGGTGCTCACCGAGGGGCGTGCGCTGAAGCTTCATCCGCTTGCATGTACGGCGTACAACGCCGACTTTGACGGCGACCAGATGGCGATTCATCTGCCGCTTTCGGCAGAGGCGCAGACCGAGGCGCGTGTCCTCATGCTGGCGGCGAATCACATTCTCGCCCCCAAAGACGGCAAGCCCATCATCGTTCCTTCGCAGGACATGGTGCTCGGCTCCTATTACTTGACCAAACTCAAGCCGGGAGCGAAGGGTGAGGGCAAGGTCTTTACGGGGACGTCGGAAGCTCTGCTCGCTTATCACCAAAAGAGCCTTGATCTGCAGGCGGAGATCCGTGTGCGTGTTGAGGGCTACGGGCTTGTCCGCAGCTCGCTCGGACGCCTTATTTTCAGCGAGATTCTGCCCGAGGAACTGCGCCACTATCGTCAAGATCCCGAGACGGGCGAGTGGAGCCTCGGCGTTCTGATGAACAAGAAAGAGCTCGGCAAACTCGTCGCAAACTGTTATGACCACTTCGGCGCAACCAAGACAGCCGAGGTCATTGATCATGTGAAAAATCTCGGCTACCACTATGCCTGCATTGCGGGCATGACGGTCGCCGTGTCCGACGTCATTGTACCGCCGAAGAAAAAGGAAATCATCGCCGATACACAGGCGCGCGTCAACAAGGTGGAGCGCCAGTTCGGGCGCGGTCTCATCACCGAGGACGAGCGCTATAAGAAGGTCGTCCAGCTGTGGACGCAGGCGACGGATGACGTGGCGGACGCCATGATGGAAAACATGGATCCGTTCAATCCCATCTTCATGATGGCGGACTCCGGCGCGCGCGGCAACAAGCAGCAGATGCGCCAGCTCGCCGGAATGCGCGGGCTCATGGCTGACCCTTCCGGTAAAATCATCGACCTGCCGATTACGGCGAACTTCCGTGAGGGACTTTCCGTTTCCGATTACTTCATCTCTTCGCACGGCGCGCGCAAAGGTCTTGCCGACACGGCGCTGCGCACGGCGGACTCGGGCTATCTCACCCGTCGTCTCGTCGATGTCGCGCAGGATGTCATCGTCCGCGAAGAGGACTGCGACGTCTCCGCGATCAACCTCATGCAGGTGCGTGCGCGGCTTGCAGAGTCCACATTTGACGCGCTTGAGCTCCTCGTAGAGAGCCTCATGGGACGTCTTCTTGCCGCAGCGGTTTACGATCCCAAGACCAAGGAAGTCCTTTACCCGCGTGATACCGTTCTCACCGATGAGGTGCTCGAGGCGATCGGCGAACACAATATCCGTGAAATCATGGTGCGTGGTTCCTCCGTCAATGTCGAGGGTGCCGTCAGCAACGCCATGATCACCGAGAGCATCGCGCTCGGCGAACCTGACGCGAAAAAACGCAAAAAGGATCGTGCGGCGGTCATTCGCGAACTCAGCGGCAAGGAAGTCGTGCGCGACGCTGCCGAGGGTGACGGCACCGTGCTCGCAGCAGAGGGGACAACGCTCACGGATAAACTCGTCGAGGCGATCCTCGACTCCGAGGTGCATGAACTCCATATCCGCAACAATAACGTCCGCGGCATCGAGGTCGAGGCGATCACCGAAGGCTCCGGCGTCATCGAGTCGCTTGCCGACCGCATCGTCGGGCGTGTGCTCGCCGAGGATATCATCGACGAAGCGACAGGAGAGAAGATCGCCTCCATCAACGACCCCGTCGACGAGGTACTTGCAAAACGTATCGAAGGTGTCCGGAAGCGTGTCTCCATCCGCAGCGTGCTGACCTGCAAATCGCAGTTCGGCGTCTGCATGAAGTGCTACGGACGCGACCTTGCCAATCAGGCGGAGGTCGAGATCGGCGAGGCGGTCGGCATCATTGCCGCACAGTCCATCGGCGAACCGGGCACACAGCTCACGATGCGTACGTTCCACTCGGGCGGCGTCGCGGGCGACGATATCACGCAAGGTCTGCCGCGTGTTGAAGAGCTTTTCGAGGCGCGTAAGCCCAAGCACAACGCGATCATCGCGGAGAACGAGGGTGTCGTCGCCATTGAGGATACCGGCAAGGGAATGCGCACGGTCACGATCACCTCGCACGAGGGCGTGCCGCGCGAATACAGCGTACCGTTCGGCGCGCGCATGGCGGTGCGCGACGGTGCGGAGCTGAAACCCGGCGATAAGATCACCGAGGGCTCTATCAATCCCCACGACATCCTGCGCGTCTGCGGACTGCAGGCGACCCAGCGCTACCTCGTCTACGAGGTGCAGAAGGTCTACAAGTCGCAGGGCGTTGAGATCAACGACAAGCACATCGAGGTCATGGTGCGGCAGATGCTGCACAAGGTCAAAATCGAAGAGGCGGGAACAACCGACTTCCTGCCCGGCGAATACATCGAGATCAACGCGTTCGAAGCCGCCAATACCAAGGCGATCGAGGAGGATGGCGAGCCTGCCGTGGCAAAACCCATCCTGCTCGGCATCACAAAGGCATCGCTCGCAACGGACTCCTTCCTCTCGGCGGCATCGTTCCAGGAGACGACCCGCGTCCTCACGGATGCGGCGATCAAGGGGAAGATCGATCCGCTCGTCGGCCTCAAGGAGAACGTCATCATCGGCAAGCTCATCCCTGCGGGCACGGGCATGACCCGTTACCGCAATCTCGACATCATCGATCACGCGCCGCAGCCTGTGGCGGAGGAGATCGAAGAAGAGGAAGAGGTATACGAAGAGGTGGATTTGTCGCGCCTTGAGCATCTCAATAATTAAAAAGGTGACGCGGGATTTTCGCGCCTAGCGTCATCATTTTCGACGGACGCTTCGTCGACGTAGGCTTCATCTACGCCTTCCTTGCGTTCGTCTTAATTCCTAGCTATGCATCGAAACTTCCACGTCACTGAGGTTACGGTGTTGACGCGGGATTTTGGCGCATAGCTGTGTCACCGTGAAAAACCTACGGGTTCAGAATACAAAGAGGCCGTCAACACGGATATAAAAACCGGTTGACGTTCTCTTTTTTTGTGTGTAAAATAGCGAAAGAATTTATAGATAGGAAGTGTAATTTTTATGTCACAATATGACGACAAATTCTTTTCGATTCGCAATACCACGCGGATGGCGCTGTGCATCGCGCTCATCTGCGTCAGCGCCTACATCGCGATCCCCGTGCCGTTCATGGCGCCGCTCACGATGCAGACCTTTGCACTGTGTCTCACGGCACTCGTCCTGACGCCCGCGCAGACTGCCGTCGTGCTCGTCGGCTATACGCTGCTCGGCGCGGTCGGTCTGCCGGTCTTTGCGGGCGGCGTCGGCGGGCTTGCAATTATTTTTAGTCCGCGCGGCGGATTCTTCCTCGGGTTCCTCATCGCTTACACTCTAATGAGCTTCCTCAAGGGGGATCGCCCGTCGTTTGCGCGCTATGCAGTCGTCGCCGTCCTCGTCAGCGTCCCCGTGACCTATATCTTTGCGACGCTGTGGCTCGTCGTTCTCTTCGGGGACAAATTCGCCGGCATCGCCGCCGCGTTCGGTGCGCTTGTCCAGTATGTGCCGGGGGATATGATCAAGGCGGCGGCTGCGGCAGGGTTGGGGGTGTCGCTGAATCGCCGCCTTAAATATCTGTGACGCGCGATCTTGGCGCCTAGCGTCGTTATTCGTCGAATCCTGCGCTCGACGTAGGTCTTAACTACGCCTTCGCTTGGATTCTCCTCATGCCTAGCTATGCATCCAAGCTTGCGCGTCACTTGGGTTACAGTAGTGTGACTGTGACGCGGGATTTTGGCGCATAACTGTGTCACTGCGAAAAATACGGCGCTCGACGTAGCGCTTTAACTACGACTTCGCTTGTATTTTTCTTGTTCCTTGTTCTGCATCCAAACTTCCGCGTCACTTGGGGGCAGTATTAGGCGTGACGCACGATCTTGGCGCATAACTGTGTCACTGCAAAAAACTCAGTTGCTGCCCGGAAGAGCGGACTGCCGATACAGCATCAAAAATCCCGGCATACGCTGCCGTCGTATACCGGGATTTTTCTATGCCAATTCTTATTTACAAATACGGTCGATCCATGCAAACAATTCGTCCAGATCGTAATCGCCGGCATGGCCGTATCCCCATGGAACGGCAAAGTCCACATCAATTCCTGCGTTCATAAGGCGCAGGGCGAGAACGGCAGGGATGGGGAGCGCCGTATCACGATCTTTGGCGCCGTGCCGAATGCGGAAGTGCGGTGCGGTTCGTACGCCGTTTGCGCCGATATAGTTCAGCGGGTTCAACATACGGATGTTCGCAGCGGGAGCGAGTGCGCCGTGCGTCGTATCATATTTCCGGGAAAACTTGGTGAAGTGGCGGGGAACGTTTGTCTCCGTGCCGAACTCATCATTTTCGCCGGAACTAAGATCGAATTTATCAAAGGCGGGAGTCGCTTTCAGACGTGTCGCCCAGCGCGCATATGCGGCAAGATCGACGTCTGTGACGCGGCCGTTTTGTACGGTAAACCAATCGGCGCCGTCCAGGGCCGCGTTATTGTCAACTGCATACTGTGCAGAAGTGCGGTAGAGCCCTTTGATGTATTCCGCAAAGGTGCCCGTGCCGTCGGAGCAGAGCTGCAGCACGCTGCCCGCAGCGTCTTTCAGTCTGAGACTGTTGAGGTAGCGGGGGAAGTCCTTTTTTAAGCATGCAGAGGCTGTGATTTGCTCTGCGGTCATCGGTACTGCAGATGAGGTTTCCGTGGGGGCATTTGCAGGGCGGTTCGTTACCGTGGCGCCCTCTTGATTTTCCGTGTGCAGGGCAGGGGCGGGAGCTCCCTGATGATAATCGTTGATGCCCGAAAAGATCCATTCGTATGCCATGTCGGCATGCTCGAGATTGGTAATAGGGCAGTAGCAGCTGGCGGCAAAAATATCGTCGCGCGCACCCGCCGCACCGATCTCGGCAAGAGCTGCCGTATAGTCCGGGCTGTTGCCGGTTGCGCCAAGAAGCGCCGACAATGCGCCGCCTGCGCTTGTTCCGTTTGAAATGATCCGCTCCGTATTTCCCGCGGGCAGACGTGCGGCGTTGTAGCGCAGATAGCGGACAGCGGCTTTATAGTCCACGATGAGCGCGGGCGCTTTGCCGACATACACCCCCTGTGCGTCGGTGTTCGTACGCCCCCGTATCGCCGGAGCGGCGACAACCAGTCCGCGGGAGAGTGCGGTAAGCGCTGTGTTTGGGGCGCCCGACATACGTGATTTTTCCTGAGGCTCTTCGATCTCTCCGGGCATATAGCCGCCGACTCCGTTCGGCATGAAGATGGGAGCGGTCGCTGCCGTATAGCCGTTTACCGTGCCGCCTGTCAGATACGCGGCAGGGATAAAGATGCTCATACTTTGATGTGCGGCATCTTTGGGGCTCGACACATAGGGAATGTTGCGGTACGCACGGAATGCAACGGGCGTGCCGTTGAGCGACAGTACTTCGTCCGTATAATTTGTGCGGTCAAAGATAAGTGACGTCACGCTCGGCTCGGCGGCCGCTGCGGCGCCTGTCCCTGCGGTGCCGCTCATCGGAGCCGCCGACGTATTTCCCATGCAGGTACAGCTCAATAAAGCGCTGAGGACACCGACACGGATGAGCTGTAGATTGTTCACGGCAATCACCTTTCTATACAGGGGAGAAAGTAATAAGAGGGATACGGTGCTGCCCGTATCCCTCTTATTATATGATTTAGTTTTTTGGCGTCATGTCCTCCGCCGTCAGTGTGCCCGCCTTAGCGCGGTCGGCGAATTCCGCCGTTGCGGTGAAGAGGACGTCGGTGGAGCTGTTGAGTGCGGTTTCGCACGAGTCTTGAAGGACGCCGATGATGAAGCCGACGCCGACGACCTGCATGGCAATGTCATTGCTGATGCCGAACGAGGAGCAGGCGACGGGGATGAGGAGGAGCGAGCCGCCCGCAACGCCCGATGCGCCGCACGCGCCGACGGTGGCGATGAGGCAGAGGAGGAGCGCGGTCGGCAGATCAACATGAATACCGAGCGTATATGCCGCGGCGAGTGAGAGGATCGCAATCGTGATCGCCGCGCCGCTCATGTTGATGGTCGCGCCGAGCGGGATGGAGATGGAGTAGATTTCTTCGTTGAGACCAAGGCGTTTGCACAGCTCCATGTTGACGGGGATATTTGCCGCCGAGCTGCGCGTGAAGAATGCGTAGATGCCGCTCTCGCGCAGAGTCGTAAAGACGAGCGGGAACGGGTTGCGGCGGATGTGCAGCCAGACGATGATGGGGTTCATGATGAGCGCGACGGAGAAGAACGCGCCGAGTAGGACGGCGAGGAGCTGCAGATAGCTGATGAGGGCGTCCACGCCGCTCGTTCCAACCGCATCCGCAACGAGTCCCATGATGCCGAAGGGGGCGAACCGTATGACCCACAGGACGATTTGCGTCATGACGACGGCGAAATCGTGCACGGTGTTCTTTGTGGTCGGATTCGCTTTTTGCAGTGCCAGACCTGCGAGAATGCTCCACGCGAGGATGCCGATGTAGTTGGCGTTTGCAATCGCGTGCAGAGGATTGTCCACGACGTTGAGGATGAGGTTGTGCACGACCTCGACGATGCCGCTCGGCGGCGCAACAGCAGTATCGGCGACGACGAGATGCAGCTGCGTCGGGAAGAGGAAGGAGAACGCGACGGCGACCACGGACGCGAGGAACGTCGCGATGAGGTAGAGCCGTACGATCGGTTTGAGCGCTGCGCCGGCGCCGACCGTGCGCTGCGCCATGGCGTTCATGACAAGGACAAAGACGAGGATCGGCGCGACGCCTTTGAGCGCGCGGACGAAGATGTCGCCGAGCACGGAGACGGCGGGAATCATCGCGGGCGCATAGAGCGCAATGAGAATGCCGATGATGAGACCAATAGCGATCAGCTTGATGAGTGCCGTCTCGCGGTACTTGCGGCTGATGTTCCTAAACAAAGAAACTCCCCCTTTATGATTGAGAAAAATATTCCTCATTATAGCAGACTTTGAAATCCTTGTCACTACAACGCGGCTGTATACCTGATTTCACGGCAGAGAAGGGAAATGGGGGGGCGCGTATTTTCTTAGTTTGTAAAATTTTCTTGACAGAACGGGAGCTTTCTTGTTAGAATAATATCCGTTGATTGACCGATGTTGTCGGCGCAGGATGCGGAAGTAGCTCAGTGGTAGAGCACCACCTTGCCAAGGTGGGGGTCGCGAGTTCGAGCCTCGTTTTCCGCTCCATCGCTTACCTGACCTGCGCAATGCGCAGGTTTTTTTGAAAAGCGGAGAACGTGCTGTTCCTCGCTGCATAGGGGCCTATAGCTCAGTTGGTTAGAGCAACCGGCTCATAACCGGTCGGTCCTTGGTTCAAGTCCAAGTGGGCCCACCATAGAGGTGGAAGAGCATCGCGCAGGTGATGCTTTTTTTATTTTCTTGAAAGGAGGGGAGGATATGACGGAATCTCTGTTTGTGGAGGCGGTGCGGTCTGCGGGCGCGCGCGTTTTTCGCGTGGGCGGCTGCGTGCGGGATGCCTTTCGCGGGGCGGCGGCGCACGATATGGACTATGTGCTGACGGGGATGGAGGAGAGATGCTTTTGTGCGCTCTTTCCGCGTGCGGAGAAGATCGGAAAGGCGTTTCCGGTCTACCATGTCTACATTGACGGGCGGCGCACAGAGGTGTCCTTTGCGCGCAAAGAAGTCAAGACGGGCGCGGGCTATCGCGGGTTTGACGTCATGTTCGACCCTGCGGTGACGATTGAGGAGGATCTTTACCGGCGCGACACGACGATGAACGCGATGGCGCAGGAGCTGCCGGAGGAGCGGCTCGTCGATCCCTACGGGGGGCGCGCGGATATTGCGGCGGGCATCATTCGCGCTGTGTCGGCGCATTTTATCGAGGATCCCGTGCGGGCGCTGCGCGCGGCGCGGCAGGCGGCGGCGTTCGGCTTTATGGTCGAGGCGAGGACACTTGCCTATATGCGTTCCTGCGCGGAGGAACTCCAAAAAGAGCCGAGTGAGCGTACGATGGGAGAGCTGCGCCGTGCGCTCGAGGTGTCGCGTCCCTCCGTGTTTTTCCGCGTGCTCGACGCGGCGGAGCTGCTTGACGTGACCTTTCCTGAGATCGCGGCGCTCAAAGGAAAGACGCAGCCGGTCGAATTTCATCCCGAGGGGGACGCGTTTGAACATACGATGTCTATTGTCGATGCGGTTGCGGCGGCGACGGACGACGTGATAACGCGGTTCACGGGGCTTGTGCACGACATCGGCAAGGGGGAGACGCCCGCGGAGATGCTGCCGCACCACTACGGGCATGAGAAGGTCGGTCTCGATGTGCTCGCCGCGTGGAACAGGCGCATGACGCTGCCGCACACATGGATGAAGGCGGCGTCGTTCGTGATCCGTGAGCATATGCGTGCGCCGCGCCTCACGCATGTCGGCAAGATTGCCGATCTCCTGCTCGGCGTCGGGCGGTCGGGGCTCTCCATGGAGCAGTTCACCGCCGTCATCCGCGCGGATCACGGGACGCTGCCGGATTACCTGACGCACGGGGCGGAGTACCTTGCCGCCATGCTGCGCGTAACGGGCAGGGATGCGCCCGCGCATCTCGTCGGTGCACAGATCGGTGCATGGCTGCGCGAGGAGAGAATCCGCACGCTGCGGAAAATTTTAGCGGAGCGCCGCGCGGATCCTTTTTATTCGGCAGAAAATATGGCGGTGCTCTCCTGCAGAATCGCCGATATAAAAGCAGGGAGAAACGTTTCCGAACATGATCCGGTCGAGGTGAAGAGCGGGGCGGACGTCCCTCAAAACGAGAAATAAAATATGATGAAAATATGTCTCCGCCATGCTATAATAGGAACGTCAGAGGAACATGATGAGGAGGCGCGTATTGATGGACAAGATCATTCTGCCCTACAGGGGAAAGAGCCCTGCGATCGACCCGACGGCGTTTATCGCACCGTCCGCGGCGGTGATCGGCGACGTGACGATCGGCGCACATTCGAGCGTTTGGTTCGGCGCTGTCGTGCGCGGCGACTTTCAGCCGATTAGGATCGGCAGCAACACGAACATCCAGGAGAACGCGACAATTCACGTCATGCGTGACGTGACGGTAGAGATCGGGGATCATGTGCTCATCGGGCACAACGCGGTCGTGCACTGCAGCAAGATCGGCAGCAATACGCTCATCGGCATGGGCTCGATTGTGATGGGTTACTCCGAGATTGGCGAGAACGTGGTCATCGGGGCGGGGACGTTCCTGCCGCAGCACAAGAAGATCCCCGCGAACTCGCTCGTGTTCGGTTCCCCTGCACAGATCGTGCGCGCACTGCGCGACGACGAAATCGAGGCGCTGCACAATGCAGCGGAAAACTACGCCGACCTCGCGGCAGAATATCAAAAGATCATTGAGGAGTTGAAGTAATGGAACAGACACTGGTTCTCATTAAGCCGGACGCCGTCAAGGCACATCACATCGGCGACATCACGAAGGCATACGAGGATGCGGGGCTCACGATCCGCGCGATGAAGATGATGCAGATGACGGATCGCATCGCGCGCATTCATTACGAAGAGCATCTGACGAAGCCGTTCTACGGCGAGCTCTCCGCGTTCATGACCTCCGCGCCGCTCGTTGCGATGGTGCTCGCCGGGGAGAACGCGATTGCGCGTGTGCGCGAGCTGCACGGCGCGACGAACCCTGCGAACGCGGCTGAGGGAACCATTCGCAAGCGTTTTGCAAAGGATGGAAGCGAGAACGCGGTGCATGCCTCCGACAGTCCCGAGAGCGCAGCGCGCGAGATTCACATCTTCTTCAGCGAGACGGAGATTTTCTAAAAAATATAGCGGAAGCGATCGCCCGACCGTGCCTTTGCGCGGCCGGGCACATGCATCTATATAAGGAGGAAACTGTAATGGGCGTCACAACGAAAACAGGCGATAAAGGGCAGACGAGCCTCTTCACAGGCGAACGCGTGGACAAGGATCACCGCCGCGTCGAGGTCTACGGCAATGTGGATATGCTCGCGTCCGCGCTCGGCATGGCGCGCGCATTCGTCGAGAACGAGAGCGTCAGGGAGCGCGTTCTGAATCTCCAAAAGAAGCTCGGTATGCTCATGGCGGATTTCGCGAGCATCGGAAAAGAGCCGATGATTACCGACGAGATGCTGGCGGAGCTCGAGGCGGACGAGGAAGCCATCGAGAAGAGTCTGCCGCCCCTGCGCGTTTTCCTCATCCCGGGCGAGACGAAGGGCGGCGCGATGCTCGACTTTGCGCGCACGACGGCGCGCACGGCGGAGCGACGCGCATGGTCGCTGCGCCGCGAAGAGGATGTCCATGAGATCGACATTCGCTTCCTCAACCGCATGTCGGATTATATTTTCCTCCTCATGCGCCTCGAAGAACAGGATGTGCGGGACAAGTGACGGAAAAATTTGCAGTCATCGACGGGAGCAGCCTCTTTTTCCGTGCGTTCTACGCGCTGCAGCTCCCGCCGAACGCACACGGCGTCCATACGAACGCGATCCACGGCTTTGCGATGATGCTTGTGAAACTCCTCAAGGAGCACGCGCCCGCGCAGATTGTCATCGCGTTTGACAAGAGCCGCACGACATTCCGCACGGCGCTGTACCCCGACTACAAGGGCACGCGGGACAAGACGCCCGAGGAGCTGATTGAGCAGATTCCCCTGCTGAAGGAGCTCGCGGCGTGTCTCGGCATCCCCTTTGTCGAGATGGATGACTACGAGGCGGACGACATCATCGGCACGCTGGGGACGCAGGCGGCGGCAACGGGGGCGGCGGCGATCGTCGTGACGGGCGACCGCGACGCGCTCCAGCTCATCCGTCCGGGGCTCGACGTGCTCCTGACGAAAAAGGGCATCAGTGACACGCACCGCTACGATACGGCGGCGTTCGAGGAGGAGTACGGGTTCGCGCCGATCCGTCTCATCGACTTGAAGGGGCTGATGGGGGACAGCTCGGACAATATTCCGGGCGTTCCGGGCATCGGTCCCAAGACCGCGACGAAGCTCCTGCTCTCCTACGGGACGATCGAATCTGTGCTCGATCATGCGGAGGAGGTCGCGGGGAAGAAATTGAGCGCATCGCTCATAGCGTACCGCGATCAGGCGCTCCTCTCGAAGGAGCTTGCGACGATCAAATGCGATGTGCCGGAACTCCGCTATACGGCGGAGGGCTTTCGTATGCAGCCCGACCGCGCGGCGCTCGAGGCGTTTTGCAGGACGTACGAGCTGCGCTCCGTGTGGCGCAGCCTCTCGGAGTTCCTTGCGCCCGCGGCGCAGGAGACGCATGTGGAGCAGTCGCTCTTTGCGGCGCCGGAGGAAGAAAAGACGGAGAGTGACCTCGTGCCGCTCGACCTTGACGCATCGCTCGATCCGGTGTCGCTGCGCTCTGCGGAGCGGATCGCGGTCGCTGGCGTGTTCGAGGGGACGGCGCCGTTCCTGAATCTCGTAGCACTGGCGCTTTCCTATGGGGATGTGCGCGGCGTGCTGCACGCGTCGTCTGCGCATTTTGCAGAGGTATTGTCGATTCTTTCGGAGCGTCCCGTTGTCCTTTGGGATGCGAAGCGTTATGCGCAGGCGGGAGTGACGCTCGGGACGGAGGTTTTTGACTTCGCGCTCGCGGACTATTTGCTGCGCCCCGAGGAGCGGCAGAGGTCGCTTGATCGTGCGGCGTCCGCCTATTTGGACGAGCTTTCTGCGCCGCAGACGGCGGAGGATCGTACGCTCTCTGCGGCGTATGCGCACCTCGCAAACGGCGCGCCGCTGCATAACGAGCAGACTGCCTTCTATGAGGTGATTCTTGCGGCGCGGCTCTATGCGCCGACGTCGGCGGCGCTTGCCGATGCAAAGCTGACCAAGCTATATGGAGAAATAGAGCTTCCTCTCGTCCCCATCCTCGCGGCGATGGAGCGGACGGGCGTCGCGGTGAACCGTGCGGCGCTCGCGCGTGCGCTTGCGGCGGCGAATGAGCGCATCGCGGAGATCGAGCAGGACATCTATGCGCTCGCGGGGACGGAGTTCAACATCAGCTCACCCAAGCAGCTCGGCGAAGTCCTCTTTGACCGGCTCGGGCTGACATCTCCGAAGATGAAAAAGACCAAGACGGGCTACTCGACGAACGCCGAGGTGCTAGAGGAGATGCGCGCGGCGCATCCCGTTGTGGATCGGGTGCTGACGTACCGCATGTGGAGCAAGATTCGCTCGACCTACCTTGAGGGCATCGGTGCGCTCATTCGTCCCGATACGGGGCGGGTGCACACGAGTTTCAACCAGACGGTGACGGCGACGGGGCGGCTCTCAAGCTCCGATCCGAATCTCCAGAACATCCCCGTGCGGACAGAGGAGGGGCGCGCCGTACGTGCGCTCTTCGAACCGGGCGAGGGCTATGATGCACTGCTCTCAGCGGACTACTCGCAGATCGAGCTGCGCATTCTTGCGCATATGTCGGGGGACGAGACGCTCATCGACGCGTTTCTGCAGGGGCAGGACATTCACGCGCGCACGGCGTCGGAGGTGTTCGGCGTGCCGCTCGCCGAGGTGACGAGCGCACAGCGGCGCAGCGCAAAGGCGGTCAATTTCGGCATCGTCTACGGGCTCAGCGACTACGGGCTCTCGCAGGATCTCGGCATCCCGCGCAAGGAGGCGGCAGGCTACATTGAACGCTACTTCGAGCGCTATCACGGCGTGCGCGCGTTCCTCGACCGCGTCGTCGCGGACGCGCACACGAACGGATTTGTCACGACGCTCTACGGGCGGCGGCGCGCGCTCCCGGCGATCAACAGCCGCAATTTCATGCAGCGGTCGAACGCGGAGCGCATGGCGATGAACACGCCGATTCAGGGGACGGCGGCAGATCTCATCAAAATCGCGATGATTCGTGCGGACGCGGCGCTTCGTGCCGCGGGGGTAAAGAGCCGCATCCTCCTGCAGGTGCACGACGAGCTCGTGCTTGAGGTCGTAAATGACGAAATCGCACAGGTGACGGAGCTGCTGACGGCGGCGATGAGCGGGGCGGCACAGCTCGCCGTGCCGCTCGCCGTCGACGTGCATACGGGGAAGAATTGGGCGGAGGCAAAGTAATGTATGTCATAGGGCTGACGGGCGGCATCGCCTGCGGCAAATCCACCGTGAGCGAAGCGCTGCGCAGGGAAGGGGCGGCGATCGTGGACGCGGACGCCATCGCGCACGAACTCTCGCGCCCGGGCGGGGCGGTCTACGACTTCTATGTGCGGGAGTTTGGCGGAGATATTCTCGCTGCGGACGGCACGCTCGACCGCGGCGAGATTGCGCGGCGCGTCTTTGCCGATCCGCATGTGCGGGATCGGGTGAACGCGCGCGTGCATCCGCTGATTCGCGCTGCGGCGACGGACAAAATCGCGGATCTGAGAGCGGAGGGACACGCGGCGATCGTGCTCGACGTGCCGCTCCTCTTTGAGGCGGGCTGGCATCGGATGACCGACGAGTCGTGGGTCGTCTCCGTGCCGAAAGATGTGCAGCTCGCGCGCCTGATGGCACGCGATACGGCGATGAGCGAGGCGGAGGCGCGCGCGCGGATCGCGGCGCAGATGCCGCTCGCGGAAAAATGTGCGCTGGCAGACGTCGTGATCGACAACGGCGGCGCACGCACGGACACCGAGCGGCGCGCCGCAGAGCTTTGGAGGCAGCGTCTTGCGTCCCTTTCGTAATACGCGCCGGGGTCTGTGGCTGCTCCTGCGCGCGGCGGTTGTCGCGGCAGTCGCCTTTGCGCTCGTGGGCGGCTGGTCCTTTGTCGAGCGCAGCTATATCTACCCCTACGACTATCGCAGCTACATCGAGACGAGCGCCGCGCAGCAGCGGCTCGACCCCTTCCTCGTCGCCGCGGTAATTAAAAACGAGAGCAAATTCCGCAGCGATGCCGCCTCCGACGGCGGCGCGGTCGGGCTGATGCAGCTCATGCCGCAGACCGCCGCATGGATTGCAGGACGGCTGGGCGAGCCGTTTACCGAGGACTACCTTTACGACCCCGCGCTGAACATTCGCTATGGCGCGTGGTATCTGGCGGAGCTCCTGCAGGAGTTCCGCGGCAACGAAATTCTTGCGCTCGCGGCATACAATGCGGGGCGCGGCAACGTGCGCGACTGGATGGAGCGCTATCGGTGGACGGATGCGTTCGACGAGATCGACGCAATCCCCTACCCGGAGACGCGGCTCTATGTGCGGGCGGTGCTCGAGGACAGAGCGCAGTATAAGAGGCTGTACGAAGAATGAACAAGACCTACCGGATTCTCCCCAGTGCCGAGGATATGCTCCTCCGGCTCATACGCGGACTCTCCCTCTCCGATGCGGAGCGGGAGCTTTTGTGTGCGAGCACACTGCGCCATGTCGAGGTATCCGCAGAGTCGAACGAGTGGGAGCTGGTCGTCGGCACATCCGCCGTCCTCTCGGAGGAGCTGATTGCGCGCATCTGCGCGCAGATCGCGGAGAACTACGGTCTTGCCGAGGTCTTTTTGCAGCAGAACGTCGTCGCACTCGAGCGCGCCGTTGCGCCCGTCTGGGAGCGCGCCGTCAATCAGGCGGCGGCGGGCGATGCCGTCCTCTTTCACACGCTGCGCCAGTCGCGCTATGCCGTCGACGGCAACGTTCTTCGGCTCGAAGCGCCGGGGCGGTTCGGCGCGGAGCTGCTCGGCACGCGTACGGTGACGCGGCGGCTCGAAGAAGCGATCCGCATGAATGTAGGATGTGCGTGCCGCGTTGTGTGCGCGGAATGCGCCATCGCCGAGGACGCGGCGCAGCCGGCATGGACGCCGCCCCCCGTGCCCGTGACCGCAAAAAAATCCGCATCCGCCGCACAGCCCGCCTCGTCCCGCGCATCACGCGGCGCAAAAAAAGGCGCGCCGCTCCCCGAAAGCGTCATTATCGGGCGCGTCGTGCAGGGCGAAGCGCGCGAACTCGGCGTCGTGGAGGACGAAATCAAAAACATCGTCCTCGAGGGCGAAATCTTCGCGCCGCAGGCGAATAAGCTCAAATCCGGCGCGTACATCCTCCTGCTCAAATTTGCCGACAAGACGAACGGCATCGCCTGCAAGAAATTTTTCGGCATCCGCGGGAAAGCCACGCAGGAGGAGATCGACGCCGAGGTCGAGCGCATCCTGAAGGCAATCGGCAAGGGCTGCGCCGTTCGCATCCAAGGGAAGATCGAATACGACAAATTCGTCAGCGATTATGTCCTTTTCATCGACAGCATCGAGAAGCGGAAAGTACCGCAGCGTGAGGATAACGCCGCGGAAAAGCGTGTCGAACTGCACGCGCACACGAAGATGAGCGCGCTCGACGCCGTTGTGCCGCCGAAGACGCTCGTCGAGACGGCGGCGCGCTGGGGATGGCCCGCGGTCGCCATCACCGACCACGGCGTCGTGCAGGCGTTCCCCGAGGCGATGAACACCGCGCGCGCGCTGAAGAAAAAGGGCGTCGATATCAAGATCATCTACGGCATGGAGGGCTACCTCACCGACGACCCCGCACAGCAGCGGTCGAACCACATCATCTTTTTGGCGAAGAATAAAACGGGGCTCTACAACCTCTACAAGCTCGTCTCCATCTCGCACATCCGCTTTTTCCGCGGGTCAAAAAAGCGCGGCCGCCCCTGCGTGCCGCGCGCCATCCTCGAAGAATACCGCGATGGGCTGATCGTCGGCTCCGCGTGCGAAGCGGGCGAGCTGATCCGCGCCATCGTGCGCGGGGAGAGCGACGAGGAGCTTGAGCGCATCGCCGCGTTCTATGACTTCCTCGAAATACAGCCGATCCACAACAACGACTTCCTAAAAATCGACGATCGTTTCCCGATTCGCGACGACGAGGACTTGCGCAATATCAACCGCAAGGTCTCGGAACTCGCGGATAAACTCGGAAAGCCGCTGATCGCGACCTGCGACGTCCATTTTCTCAACCCTGAGGACGCCGTCTATCGCGCCATGCTGCAAAAGGCAAACGGCTATCGCGACGCCGACCGCCAGCCGCCGCTCTATCTGCGCACGACGGACGAAATGCTCGCCGAGTTCGACTACCTCGGCGTCGAGCGCGCCTACGAGTGCGTCGTCACGAACCCGCGCCGCATCGCGGACGAGGTCGAAGAGTTCCTGCCGATTCCCGACGAGCTCTACGCGCCGATGGTACCGGGCGCGGATCGCGAGATCGAAGAGATGTCGTATCGGAAGGCGCGGCGGCTCTACGGCGAAAATTTGCCGAAGATCGTCTCCGACCGCCTCGATCTTGAGCTCAAACCCATCCTAAAGCACGGTTTTTCCGCGCTCTACATCATCGCGCAGCGTCTCGTCAAGAAATCCAACGACGACGGCTACCTCGTCGGCTCGCGCGGATCGGTCGGCTCGTCCTTCGTCGCGACCATGATCGGCGTCACCGAGGTCAACCCCCTGCCGCCGCATTATCGCTGCAAACACTGTCAGTACAATAAATTTATCACGGACGGTTCCGTCGGGAGCGGTTTTGATCTGCCCTCCATGGACTGCCCCGTCTGCGGCACACCGCTCATCAAGGACGGACACAACATCCCGTTCGCGGTGTTCCTCGGATTTGACGGCGACAAAGTCCCGGACATCGATCTCAACTTCTCGGGCGACTATCAGCCCGTCGCGCATAAGTACACCGAAGTCCTCTTCGGCAAGATGAACGTGTTCCGTGCGGGTACGATCGCGGGACTGCAGGACAAGAACGCCTACGGCTACGCCATGCACTACTATGAGGACATGGGCGTGCAGAAGGGGCGTCCCTACATCGAGCATATGATGCGCGGCTGCATGGGCGTCAAGGCGACCACGGGACAGCACGCGGGCGGCATCATGGTCGTGCCGCGCGACATGGACGTGCATTATTTCACGCCGATCCAGCGCCCCGCGAACAATATGGAATCCGACACGCTCACGACGCATTTTGATTACCACTCCATCAGCGAACGTCTCGTCAAGCTCGACATTCTCGGACACGATGACCCGACCGTCATCAAGATGCTCGAAGAGCTGACCCACCGCGACCCGGAAACCATCCCGTTCGACGATCCCGCCACTATGTCCATCTTCACCTCGACCGACGCACTCGGCATCACGCCCGAGGAGCTTGGCGCGAACATGGGCACGTACGGCATTCCAGAGTTCCGCACGTCTTTTACGCAGAAAATGATCGACGATTCGAATCCCGACTGTTTCGCCGACCTCGTGCGCATCTCCGGATTTTCCCACGGCACGAACGTCTGGCTCGGCAACGCGCAGGATCTCATCAAGGCGGGCACGAGCACGCTGAAGGACGCCATTTCCGCGCGCGACGACATCATGAACTACCTCATGCAGAACGGCATCGACCCGCTGCTCTCGTTCAAGACCATGGAGAATGTGCGCAAGGGCAAGGGCATCGCGCCCGACGTCGTGGAGAAACTATATGCGGGCGGCATTCCCGAATGGTACGTCGAGTCCTGCCAAAAGATCAAGTACCTCTTCCCGCGCGCGCACGCGACCGCCTACGTCATGATGGGCTACCGCATCGCGTTCTGCAAAGTGCATTACCCGCTCGCGTACTACGCCGCGTACTTCTCCATCCGCGCCGACGAGTTCGACGCGAACATCATTGCAAAGGGGCGGGACGCGATCAAGGCGGCGATCGACGCACTGAACGCCGAGGCGCGCGAGCACAGAGGGAAGCTCGACAACAAGAAGCAGGACACACTCATCGTGCTCCAGCTCGCATGGGAAATGTATCTGCGCGGATTCGCGTGCGAACCCGTCGATATCTACACCTCCAACGCGGAGACCTTCATCCTGCACGAAAAATCCCTTCTGCCCCCGCTCACCGCGCTCCCCGGCATGGGGCAAAAGGCGGCGCAGGCAATCGTTGAGGCGCGCAAAGACGGCGTATTCATCTCCATCGAGGACCTCGCCACGCGCGCCCATGTCCCCGCCCCCTCCATCGAAGTCCTCCGTGCACACGGATGTCTCGCAGGTATGACCGAGAGCAACCAGGTGGAGCTGTTTGCGTAGAAAAATAAAACACCACATCCGAGTTAATCAATGATTCGGATGTGGTTTTACATTTTGGAATCCAATTCTGATATACGCGGAGGAAAATTCTTGATGAACAACGTATTCTGAGGGACTATATGATGAATGCGGTATTTCTGAAAAATATGCAAAGGATTATATTTCGGCCGCAGTATATCCTTTCCGAATATACCGCCCCCAAACGAACACAGAAAGCGTCAGCAAGATTGCGCCCGCCGTCGGGAATAGGAAGTGCATGCCAAGATAGGTGGCGACGATGCCGCCGAGGAGCGGTCCCGTAAAGCCGCCGACCTGCTGCGCGGCGAAGAGCATACCGAACACGCTGCCCTTGAGGTGTGCGGGGGTGTGCTGCGCGATGACGGCATTGAGCGAGGGCTGCACGCCTGCGCCGAATAGTCCGATGACGAACTGCATGGCGGCAAAGGGGATAAGGGTCTCGGGGATCCCCTGCAGGGTTAGGACGATGCCCGCGAGCGTCATCGCCAGACACATGGAGACGAAATAGCTGCGCCGCGCGCCGAAGATGCCCCAGAGCGGCGCGGCGATCGCGCCCGCGATGCCGCTGAGCGAGAAGACGACACCCGCGGCGAGGACGATGTTTTCGATCGTATCGCCCGCGAGATATTTGACATAGGTTGTGAGGACGGGCTGGAGGATAAAGACGACCATCTGTGCGAGCGTGCTGACAACCATCATCGTGCGCAGGATAGGAATGCGCCACAGATGCCATGGATTCGCGTCTTCCTCCGTCTGAGGCGTTTCATCCGCATGGGCGGGCGGTTCCTTGATGAGGAATGTGAATGCGAGGAAGTTGACAAAGAGTGCCGCGGCGCCGATGTAAAAGCTCATGCGCATACCGAATGTTTCCGCGAGCACGCCGCCGAGGAGGGGACCGATGACGCCGCCTGCGGTCAGTGTGCCCTGCATGATGCCGAGGCATAGCCCGAGACGTTCGCGCGGCGCGTAGAGGGTCATGATGGCAAGATCCATCGGCCAGAGCCCCGCGGCAAATCCCTGAAAGATCCGCACGAGGACGAGCTGTTCGGGCGTCTGCACGATGCCGCCGAGGAAATAGCCGACGGCGATGAGGAAACTCGCGCGCATTGCCATGAGCCTCTTGCCCTTGCGGTCGGCAATGCGCCCCCAAATCGGCGCCATCACTGCCGAGACGAGGAAGGTAACTGAGAACGTAATGCCTGCCCACATGTTGACCGACGCCTCGTCCACGCCGAGCTCAAGCGTCAGGTACATGGGGAGAAACGGAATGAGCATCGTATAGCTGGCGGACATAAAGAGGACGTTGCAGGTCAGCAGTGCGAGCGCGGCCTTCCAATTCATGATGCGGTACACCCTTTCAGAAAATATATCTGCTTCTATTCTAACACTTTTTTCGGAAAAAGAAATAAGTGAGGCAGGACTTTTTTCCTATTTCTTGATTTTCAGCGCCCATTGTGCTATGATAACGAAAACGTAACAATTCCGTCCTAAAAAGTTAAAATACATTAACTTTTTGGGTTTATGAAAAGCGCTCCCGGTAAAGCGCCAAAGAACACTGCAACATTGTCTGCCGCGCGTCATTTACGGCAGATTTTTTCGAAGGTAAGGAATGCGTATGAAACACATTGTCGTCGATTTGGAGATGAATCCTATTGGCAAGGAATACAAAGAAATACGACGGAAATTAAACGGCGAGATTATTGAGATTGGCGCAGTGCGTCTCAGCGAAAAATTTGTGCAGGAGGATAAATTTCAGTGTTATGTCTGCCCTGAGTACGGGCTGGTGAAGAAGCATATTACGGAGCTCACGGGCATCACGCAGGAGCAGGTCAGCGGGCAGCGCGTTTTTGCCGAGAGCTTCAAAAATTTTGTGGACTGGATTGGTGCTTCGGAGACGAAAATCTACTCGTGGAGCATGTCGGACATCAAACAGCTCCGTAAGGAGTGCCGCCTCAAGGTGCCGGACTTTGATGTGAACTGGCTCGATATGCGCTGGGTGGATCTCCAGCAGGCATTTGACGATCGGCTCGGGCTGCACAACAGTCTCGCGCTCAAACACGCGCTTGGCGCGATGGGGCGGCGGTTCGAGGGGACGCAGCACTCTGCGCTTGCCGACGCGATCAATACAAGTGCGGTACTCACGCTGATGCAGGATGATGAGAAGTTCCGCGAGACGATGCGTCCCGTGCTTGAGATCCTCGAGCCGAGCGAGGGGCTTTCGGACGCGATCGGGGATCTCTTTCCGGATCTTGAGAAACTAAAGAATAATTTGTAGTCAAATCCCGCCAATATGCAGCAGAGCTGTTGCACAAGTATATGCAACAGCTCTGTTTTTACATGTGTTTGATTTTTCTATGTGGTAGTGCTTGATGCAAAAATCGCGTCGACACACGCTCAATCGTACCGCATCAGCGACTCGATGGTGATCGTGCCGGGCGATGCAGAGGGGGGATCTGCAGGGGATGTTGCCGGGGCGTCAAATGATTCTGCGGGCGCTGCTTCACCGGGTACCGTTTCCTCCGCTGCAGGCAGTTCTTCCGCCGGCTCCTGCATCTCTTCTTTTGTATGCGGGCGTACCGTGGGGAGGGGGACTGCCGGTGCGTCGGGGAGTCCCGCGTGTGCGGCAATGGTGCCGAGGATCATGCTTGCGGCAGGGGCATCCGTATCGACGGACGATGCGGATGTGCCCGGTGAAACGATCGGCGTTAGGATGACCTCGAGTGTGTCGCCGTTCCGGATGGGGCTTGTAAAGTCCGCCTTGACCCCGTTGACGAGAATGGCAAAAGTCACGCGGGTGGTCGCAGGCGGGGGAGTGAATCCTACGGCGAGCAGCGCTTCGCTGACATTGGCGTTGCCCGTGCCCTTTTGATATGAAATCACCGCGCCGTCCGTGAGGACGGTCTCGGGGGCGGCATCCGCACCGTTGACTGTCAGGCTGAAGCCGGAGGCGGGGACATCGTGTTCTTTCCCCTCATAGGTAATCGTTGCATACGAGGCAGAGGAGAGATCAATGACGGACGCGATGGTTGGAATGCTTGTCTCTTCGTATTCGATGACGTCCCCCGCGCGCAGAACGGTCGAGAGTGCGGCGGGCGCGTCGTTCAGTGTGATCTTTGGCTGCGCGGTAAAGCGGCGGGGGTCTCCGTTCAGCGTATAGGCGATGTGTCGTCCTGCCGGCGGCAGATCCTCGGCGCGCAGCAGCTCGCCGAGCGTACGCTCCCGTCGTGAGGTAATGATGTCGCCGTCGCATAGGAGCGGGTCGCCCTCAGGGGCTGCTTCGTTGACGAGGACATTTGCAGCGACGCGCACTTCTGCGCCGTTCAGCAGCACTGTATAGTCGTTTGCCGCCCCTGTGACATCGCTGAGATGCACCTCGGGCTGCGTGCCGTTCTCTCCTGCCACGAGTTTGATGCGGCAGTCGTCGTGAATGGGGGAGTCGAGCCCCGCGCTTTTGCCGTCGATGGTGATCTGCGCGAGCGTCCCCATCGTACCTGGGAAACTGCGCCGCTCGCCGTTCACCGTGACCATGAGTCCCATGCCGGGACGCCCGTTGTATTTGCGCAGGCTGATGCCCGCGGCGAGCAGCGCGTCGGAGACGTTTAGCTCACGGAAATTGAACAGGCTGTACTCGATATCGTTGATCCACACGGCAAGGAAGTGCAGTGTGTTGATCGAGGCGATCTTGAGGATGCCGAGCGGCGTTACCGCATCCGGCGTGTGCAGCTCGGGCGGCAGATCCTCGACGCCGTCGACGACGTCAGGCTGGCGGACGGCAACGCGTCCCGCGGGGATGCCGAGCGCATCCGCGACCAGTTCCGGCATCATCGGGGTGAGTGAACCGCCGCCGACGAGCATGACCGCCTGCGGCGGCTCGCCGTTCAGCTCCAAGATCTGCTTTGCGATCGCGCCCGCGAGATTTTCAACGCTCGGGCGAATGGCAGCGACGACCTGATCCGCCGTGAGTGAGAGCCGCATCCCGAGAATATCGGTGAAGGAGACGTCCTCGCCGGCAGAAGCTTTGCGCTTGATATCCTCCGCAATATTAAAGTCGAGGAGATATTCGCGCGAGATCGCCTCTGTGATCTCATCGCCCGCCATCGGCACCATCCCGTACGCGATGACCGAACCGCCGCGCGTGATGGCGACGTCGGACGTGCCCGCACCAATGTCGACGAGGACGAGGTTCAGGTGGCGCATCGTGGGGGGGATCAGGACGTTGATGCCCGCGATCGGCTCGAGTGTGAGCGCGCGCATCTCCAGATGCGTCTCGCGCAGAGCGGACTGCATGGAGTCGACGACCTGGCGCGGGAGGAAAGTCGCGATGACCGTCGCCTGCGCACGCCGACCGCGCTGTCCGACGAGCGTCTTGAGGTCGTTGCCGTCGAGTGTGTAGCGGATCGTGCTGTAGCCGACGCAGTAGTAGCGCGTCGGATCGTCTACGGTATGCGACTGGGCGAGCTTCTTCTGTGCTGCCTGTACGCCGGCAAAGTCGAGGTCGCGCTGCTGTGCGGGCGTGATCGTCCCCGTGACATCCTGCGACGCCTCGGCGGTCATCGTGTAGAGCGCGCGCCCCGCTGCGGCGACGGCGGCACTGTGGAGCGCACCCGTGCGCTCGGTGAGCCGCCGCTTGACCTCGCGGATGATTGCTGCGACCTGCGGCACATCGTGAATCTGTCCGTCGAGCATGGCACGTGTCTTATGCTCCATGCGTTCCGTTGCAAGGATGTGGAGGCCGCCCTCACGCTGCTCGGCGACAATGCCGATGACGCTGCGCGTACCGATGTCGAGTGCAAAGACAAGCTCTGTCTGCCGCTCGCGGCGCGGCGTGCCGAGCGTGGGTGCGCTCTCGTCCTTTTTCGGTCGGCCGCGGCGCTTCGCCGGCTGCTCCTCCGGTTCCTCTTGTATGCGTTTTTTGGGGCGGCCGCGCCGTTTTGCGGACTGCTCCGGGGCAGGAACTTCTTCGTTGATATTCTCCAAATCCGGCATTTCTGTCTCCCCTGACCAATCAATGTAAACTAAAGTATACTATTTCATTTAATTCGTGTTCTTTTGAAAAAATCCTGCTGTGTGCTCCGTATCTCCGCACACAAAAAGGTCAGAACGCAGCCGCCGCGCGGGCAGATCCGTCCTGACCGGAAGAGAGGGGTCTGAAATGCCGTATGCCTTATATGTCTAGACCTGCGTAAAGCAGGTGGGTACCCTAAGTCCGGCTTCCGCCTGTGCGGAGCACTTCGCGTTCACCGAAATCAAGTCGGGTTCCCTAAAAGATCTGTAGGTTAGACATTGCTAAGACATACGCACATCGAAGGCGTACCGCTCTTTTATATTATGATAGCATAAAAAAAAATGACCCGCAAGACTTGACAAATAAAGAATCAAAATTTGTAACAACAATATGAAATCCGACTTTGCACAAAAACTCGCCGGAAATTGCGCGCCCCCCTTTTCCTGTGCGGGTTCCCGTGCTATAATATGAGCGGTAATATGGAAAATTCTCAATTTCATGAGAAAGATGGTGTGACGGAGATGGCAAATGTTCGTGATGCGGTAAATGCGGTCGTCGCTGCGGTTATGGCGCAGAAGGACTACCTCACGGCGGTGGATGCGAAAACCGGGGACGGTGATCACGGGCTGAACATGGCGCGCGGTTTTACAGAGGCACAGGATCGGCTGGCGGAGCTGCCGCCGGATGCGCCGCTCGGAGACGTCCTCCGGCAGATCGGGCGCGCGTTCATCGAGAATGTCGGCGGTGCGGCGGGGCCTCTGTACGGCATCGCGTTCGTACGTGCAGGCGAGGCGGTAAACGCGGAGACGCGGCTTGACGTGCGGAGTTTCGAAAAACTGTTTACCTGCGGCATTGAGGCGATTGAGCGGCGCGGGCGTGCACAGCGCGGCGATAAGACCATGCTCGATACGCTCATCCCGATCCGCGATGCCTTCCTGCCCGCGCAGGCAGAGGGCAAGAGCTTGCGCGAGTGCCTCGAGGAGGCTCTTGACGCGGGGCGCGCGGGTGCAGAGTATACGAAGACGATTGTCGCGCGGCGCGGGCGTGCCGCGCTCATCGGCGAGCGCAGCATCGGCATTGAGGATCCGGGCGCGATGAGCTCGCTCATCATGTTCCGTGCACTGTGCAGCTATCTGCGCGGCTGAACACGAGAGATTGTATTTTGGGAGGAAATATTTGATGAACACTGCGATTCGCACCCGTTTTGCACCGAGCCCCACGGGGTACATGCACATCGGAAATCTGCGCACGGCGCTCTATGCGTACCTATTTGCGCGCGCGAACGACGGGACGTTCATCCTGCGCATAGAGGACACCGACCGCAGCCGCTACGTCGCAGACGCCGTTGACTTCATCCGCCGCACGCTTGATGCCGCGGGCATTGTTCCCGACGAGGGTCCCGACGACATCGGCGGCGACTACGGTCCTTATGTACAAAGCGAGCGTATGGAGATTTACAAAAAATACGCAGAGCAGCTCGTTGCGACCGGACACGCCTACCGCTGCTTCTGCAACCATGCGGAGGAAGTGCCCCCGGCAGAGGGAGAAAAGAGCTTCGGCGGCTATCCGCGCACATGCCGCGATCTCCCGCCTGAAGAGATAGAGGCGCGTCTCGCACGGGGCGAGGCGTACGTCATCCGGCAAAAGATGCCGCTCACGGGCGAGACGACATTTTATGATGTGCTGCACGGCAACGTTACGATCCCGAACACGGAGCTCGAGGATCAGGTGCTCCTCAAGAGCGACGGTATGCCGACCTATAACTTTGCCAATGTCATCGACGACCGCCTCATGAAGGTCTCGCATATCATCCGCGGCACCGAGTTCATCACCTCGACGCCGAAACATGTCCTGCTTTACGAAGCGTTCGGCTGGGAGCCGCCCGTATTCGTGCATCTCGCGCCCGTCATGGGACGTGATGAGGAGACGGGCAAGACGAGCAAACTCTCGAAACGCCACGGTGCGACGAGCTTTAACGACCTCGTAGAGGCAGGGTACCCCGCCGCCGCTATCGTCAATTATGTGGCGCTGCTCGGCTGGAGCCCGAAGACGACGAATCAGGAAGTCTTTTCGATGGACGAGCTGATCGAATGCTTCTCGCTCGAGGGGCTCTCGAAATCGCCCGCCGTCTTTGACTATGACAAGCTTGGGTGGATGAGCGGCGAATATTTCAAGGCGATGACGGACGAAGAGTTTGCGGAGGCTGCACGCCCCTTTGCCGGTAATCTGCCTGCGAATCTCGCGGCGCGGTGGATGCAGATTGCAAAGCTGCTCAAGACGCGCGTCACGAAACTCGGTGATGTGCGCCCCGCGATCGCCTTTCTCATCGAAGCGCCTGCCTTTGATGCCGGCCTCTATGAGAATAAGCGGAACAAGGTTACGCCTGCAGCGGCGGCGGAACTGCTGCCCATGCTCATCGAGATCCTCGCGGCACTCCCCGCGGAGCACTGGGAGAACGACCTCCTCTATGCGCTCCTTGAGGAGTGTATTGAGCGCGAGGGCTGGCGCAAGGGGACGGTCATGTGGGTGCTGCGCATTGCGGCGGCGGGACAGGCGGTCACACCGGGCGGCGCAACGGAGATTCTGTCGATCCTCGGACG
Organism: Selenomonas sp. FOBRC9; assembly: GCF_000287655.1. Lineage (NCBI taxonomy): Bacteria > Bacillati > Bacillota > Negativicutes > Selenomonadales > Selenomonadaceae > Selenomonas > Selenomonas sp. FOBRC9. Next base: position 34,687 of record NZ_ALJR01000039.1, on the reverse strand, counting down.
TGAGGCGGGACTTGCACGGCTGCGCGCGGCGCTCGCGCATTTGAACGAACTGCGCTGAGACCCGGCGGCAAAGATGCGAAGAAAAAACGCTTGCTTTTTACCCGTCTCTATGCTATAGTATCTCCTGTTGACATATCCGGCGCCTTCGTCAAGTGGTTAAGACACCGCCCTCTCACGGCGGGTTCATGGGTTCGAATCCCATAGGCGTCACCAACATTCGGCGCCTTCGTCAAGTGGTTAAGACACCGCCCTCTCACGGCGGGTTCATGGGTTCGAATCCCATAGGCGTCACCATGTGTCTATTCGGGAGCTGCATGGCAGCTCCTTTTGTGTATATGGGAGCTTGTATGCTTTTTCTGTCCATGCTCCTTCTCGGCGCGACCATCGGGTTCGTCGGTGCGGGCGGCGGCGGCGTCGTCATCACACTGCTCGTCGTCGGATTTGGCGTGCCGATCCATCAGGCGCTCGCCGTCGCACTCGGATCGATGGCGTTTACGACGCTCTCGGGTGCGGTCAGCCACTACCGTGAGGGCGAAGTCGTTCCGCGCACGGGATTTGTGATCGGTGCGGGCGGACTCGTCGGCGCACTCATCGGCGCAGTGATTTCAAATCATATCGAATCAGGAAACCTCAGCCTCTTCACGGGGCTGATGCTCGAGTCGAGTGCATTTTTGCTCTACCTGCGCATCTATCAATCCTCGTGGCTCGAACAGCACATCCATGTGCGTGCCGAACTCCTCACCGGACGCCCGCTTTATATCTACGGCAGTCTCACCGGACTCGTCTGCGGCATCCTTGCGGGCGCGTTCGGCATCGGCTCGGCGGCGTACATTCAGATCGCGCTCATGGTTGTGTTCGGCGTGCCGCTCCTGCAGGCAATCGGGACGACCATGATGATCATCGTCCCGATCTCCATCAGCGGAGGCATCGGCTACCTCCTCTATGGACAGTTCGAGCCTGTGATCTTTTTGCAGACGCTCGTCGCGCTCTCCGTCGGCTCATATTTCGGGGCAAAGTTGACACACCTTGCTCCGCGTGCCGTCCTGAGGTTCTTTATCGTTGCGCTTCCCGCGGTGGGCGGCTTGATTATGGTTTTGTTTCGGTAGACTGCGGCAGGTTGTGCCGCGTAATTTATACAAAGGAGAATTTACATGAAAAAATTTGTTGCGGCAGTTCTGCTCGCAGCGGCGGCGGTCACAGCATTTGGGTGCGGACAAAGCTCCGCCGCCACAGGCAGCGACGGCGGGCAGACTGCATTTCGCCGCGTCACGGGGGACGAGGCACAGAAAATGATGGAGAGCGAGACGGGCTATCTGATCGTGGATGTAAGAACCCCGCAGGAATACGCCGAAGGGCATATCCCGCACGCGATCAATGTTCCCCTCGATACCATCGGGACGAATCCCCCCGCCGAGCTCCCCGACAAAGCGCAGATGATTTTCGTCTACTGCCGCAGCGGCGCGCGCAGCATGACCGCGTCGAATAAGCTCGCGCAGATGGGGTATACGAATATCGTTGAGATGGGGGGGATTAAGGACTGGCATGGAGAGGTCGTAAAGTAAGATGTGACGCGGGATTTTGGCGCATAACTGTGTCACTGTGAAAAATACTGTGCTCGACGTAGGTCTTTAACTACGACTTCGCTTGCATTTTTCTTGTTCCTTGTTCTGCATCCAAACTTCCGCGTCTCTCAGGTTTCCTACATAGAGAGGCGTGACGCGGGATTTTGGCGCACGGTATTCTAATTGTAAAATCAAACACGGAGATGTTGTCATGTACAACATCTCCGTGTTTGATTTAGGCTTGCAATACAGGAATATGTTCCTGCCGTGAGGCGGTTAGTGTGTTGTTTCTGCGTCGAGTTTGGGCTTCCACAGGAAGAGGATCAGGACGATAATGCCGGCACCCAGCAGCATATCCAGCACATACCAAAGCTTTCCGTCCACGACACCCGTAATGGCGACAATACCTCCGAATGCGACGATGGACGTTATGCCGTGCATCATGCCGACGGCGCCGGCAATGGAGGTTCCGACTGCACAGGCGATCCATGTCCGTCGAAAATCCTTTCCGGCGAAGGGGATCGCTCCTTCCGTAATGCCGGCAGAGGAAAGAAAGAGCGCGGATATGCCGAGCTGTCTGTCGGCAGCATCGAAGCGGCTGCGCAGGAGGAATGAGGCGAGTCCCATACCGAGCGGGGGAATCGCGCAGCACATACGGAAGACACCGTTCGGCCCGAGGATTCCTTCCGCCATGAGCGCCAGTGTAAAGGCTGTGGCTGCCTTGCTGCACGCACCGCCAAAGTCGGCCGCTGCGAGCAGACCGATGCCAAGCCCTAGTGCCATCGCACTCGTTCCGTTCAGCTGATACATGCACTGAATCATGAACTTATAACGAATCATATGGTTTAGGAAAAGACGGGATTCGGCGGGAAAAGGCGGGACGCTATGAGAATCAAGGGATTCGGACGATTTTCGACGCACGGCGAGTTCCTTAGTCAGTTTTGGAAAAATGGGAATTTGGACGAAAAAACGGGGCTTTGAAGAAATTTTTGAAGAGTGCTTTCAAAAACCTTCAAAGCCCTTTTAATTCTAGTTTCAAGAGTTTTTTAGAGATTGAAAAATAGTGTGGTCTGGAGGCTTTTGAATAGTGGACTAAGGAACTGACTAAGGAACTCGGCAAAAAAACGCGATAAGCTTTGTGTGGCAATGGATTCGAGCATTTTCTAAAAAAATGACTAAGGAACTAGCAGAACATAGATAAGTAAGTTAATTTTTCAAGCAAAAAACGGCAAGAATTTTTCTCTGCCGCTGTCAATTATGTAATCAGTTTTAACCCTAGTTGCTCTGCGATCGCACGAGCATTTTGTTTCATGCCTGCATTTTTTTTTCGTCGTGAATTTCACAATATTCCCTAAAGGCGTTCTGAAATTGAATTTTTGTCCAACCACGCAGATCCGTGTTTGTGCTTTCCATGAGTGCCGTTAAAATTTCAATCATATCCTTTAGCTCGGGGTCAGGAATGACCTCGATTTTTTGTGTGACTTGGACACCTTTTAGTAACCAATCAATAGATACGGAATATTCGTCAGAAAAAGAGAATAAATACTCAATACTTGGTTTTGAACCTCTCTCCGTGTTCTTTACATAAGAGACAGACACACCGATGATTTCAGCTACTTCTTTTTGCGTGATACCTTGTTGTTGGCGAATTTCTTTTAGGCGTAAACCAATAGAAGAATAATCCGGTTTCATACTAAACCCCTTAAAAGACATCTATAAGAAACTTTTTATTGACTAGACATTTATAAGTGTCTATAATAAGAGTGTAACTTAATTATTGACTTAAACCTACAGCATCCGGACGGACGAAACATTTGGAGATGAGAGCGTCGGCGGAGGGTGCGGAGGTGGAGAGTGGGAGGAGGTGAGAGATTGAAAGTAACGATTGAGATTCAGCCGGAGGAGGCTGCGCAGTTGTTACAGCGCCTCCAACACGAAGAAGATTACCATGAGGAAGATCGCTTAGATCAATGGGAAGTGGCTATTCTGCCACCTGATGAAGAAAAGAATGAAAGCAAGTATCTTCCAAAAGGAAAGATCACACGCATTGAGGAGAAGATGGAGCGCTTTTACTTATCCTTTTTCGAATATGTGGGCAGAATGTACTTGAAGTTTTCAAAGGTTTCTCCCGTAGTCGTTTATGTGGGATTGGCATGGAAGTCTGTGTTCTATGGATTTGACTATATTGACTTTGGCTTTTGTATGCTCCTTATCAACTACGTTCTTCTTCGGGAGATGAAAGCCTTTTAACGCGCATCACCGCTGTATCTCCGATCACAATAGGGGTGTATGCTTCCGGATTGCTTATTTGTGACTTATCAACAGGAAGCTTTTCTGGTTTTCCCATTAATGCTTGCTCCAATAAACCTAGTGTAGGAGAAAGATCCATGGGGGTAAATACTCGCTGTGCTTTGCAGATACACATCTTTTCGTAGATGTCCGATGGGTAGACACTGGCTTTGACGCCGTCAATAGTTCCCAAAAGTTCTTGTGTTTCTGGGTCATAAATCTCATCAAGCGCACCTGTAATATCAAAATAGGTAGTCTTTGAGGAAACCCCATCTTTTATGCCCGCATTGACTACAATACGGTATTCATCAAGTATGCGAACCACTTTGAAATTTTTTTTCTGAGCAACCGTATTCATTTTTCGTTTCTCCTCTGCCTTTCTTTATAGTCTGAGAATAGACGAACTAACCGTCTTATAGATTCTATTTCTCTATCGAGCGAGGTAGTCTTTACTGAAACTTCATGGTTCTCCTCTAGCGCATCTTCAGCTTCTTTTGCGCGGCGACTTTGCGTTTCAGCGAGCTTTTTCATTTCTTCGTACATAGTATAAAGCTTCTTTTTATTTGAGTGAGCTCTATACCCAAAATAACAGGTAAATGAAAGAAGCAACAGCAATAAAAAACATAGCACCACCAGAGTTATAACTAAACCATGCCATACAGCACCAAACATGAATGCTGCAATAGCGAGTACTCCGGCGAAGACAACATACATAGAAGGAGGCTCAGGCTTTTGTTTTAGTTTTTTGGCACGAGATGATCGAGATGACTCTGCCATAAGAGATACCTCTTCTTGCGATTATAGATCCTATTGAAAGGAGGTGATGAAAATGGAGGTTATTCGAGCGATTGCGCGGCGATGTAGAGCGGTGGTTACGTTCTGCATCGGGGCGATCGCTATGCTCGCGGTGCTTGTTGCTCTGGTGTTCCTGTATGGGCTCTTGATTGACGGCGCCGTTAAAGGTGCCGCAATGGCACTGGCGGCATACGCCGTCTATGCGATTCTCTTCTTGTGATACGAAATTATCGGAGAAGATGAATCTATCAAAGATGTTTTTTTAGGAGGTGAGCACGTTGACCGGAGATCGCATCATCAGTCTCCTGCGAAAAAAAGGATACACGCAGCGGCGCATTGCGCAAGAGTTCGGCGTATCGCATCCGGCGATCCATTATGTTATCTACGGCAAAAGCAAGAGCCGGCGGATACAGGAACGGATCGCGGAGATTATCGGGAGACCGATGGATCAGGTTTTTAAGGCAGCATGAGCGGCGCAACTGTTTGGCGACAAGACCGCCGGCTCATGCTGAAAGTACTTTTACCTGCCCTTTTTACGCACGCAAAAGCCTTTTACGCATAAGGGCTTTTGGTTAAAAGGGATAAGGAAAAGTAACTTAATTTATAGTATACCGTTTTTTGTGAGGTGTGGCAATGGCAAAACGTAAACATAAGACTGCCGAGGCCAATGAAAATCAGATGAGCCTTTTTGACCTCATCGAGGAAATCAACCCCAGCAAGTTTAGACGACCGGATTACGCTGCGGAGACAAAACCACTGACACTCCGAATGAAGGAGTCGATTGCAGAGGCGATCAAGGGCAGCGGAATGAAACGCTATGCGATCGCAGGGCAGATGAGCGAGATGCTCGGGACAGAGATCACGGAATCCATGCTGAACGCCTATACAGCGGAGAGTAAGGAGGGCTATCGAATGCCCGCCGAGTATCTGCCGACGTTCTGCCGGATCGTGAAGGACTATACACCGCTCGAGGTGCTGACGGCTGCCGCCGGGTGCCGGATGATCAAGTCCGAGGATGTGTACTATCTGGAGATCGGACGATTGCAGGCGGTGGAGAAAGCGGCGCGCAAGAAGCATATGGCGCTCACGCGCGAGCTTAGAAAGGTACAGGGACATCAAGATGATGACATACATTGAATCGCGCGTCGGCGGCGTGCGCAAGGTCAGGTGTCAGGTCGGCGAGACCGCCGTCCGCATGACACTTCAGCCGGATAAGGTGACATATCAGGTCGGGCGGGGCGCCGTGCAGGAACTCGCGCTGCCGCCGGACTGGAAGCGGGTGACGCCATGCAGCAGCGTACTTACCTGCTGACGGTCAAGGAGGCGGCGGAGCTGCTCGCGATCGGCGAGCGTGCGGTGCGCAAAAATGCGATGGCGGGACGCTACGGCGACCTAGAATTCGTAGATGGGCGCTATGGCCGAGGCGGTAAGATGATTATGATCCGCCTTGCGGCATTGCCGGAGGCGGCGCAGTCGGCGTATCTCCGGCAGCACAATATCATCGACGAGCCGGAACGCCCCGCCGCCTCCGCCTATGACCGTGCAGACGCCGCCGCGCGTGCTGCGGCAAACGAACGCTACCGGACGCTGAAGGAGTATGAGGCATATATCGCGACACCGGGCAAGCGCACGGAGCTGACGCGCACATTCCTTGCACAATGGAACGCAGCACATCCGGAGGCGCGCATCTCGCAGTCAACGCTCTACAACTGGCAAGCAAAGCATCGTGCGGACGGTCTCTCGGGACTGCTGCCGCAATATGGGAAACGCAAGGGAGAGCGCAGCATCGATGCGCCGGCATGGGAATTCTTTCAGGCGCAATACCTGCAAGAGTCGCAGCCGAGCGTCGGCGACTGCTATATCCTGCTTGACCGCAAGGCACGGCTCGAAGGCTGGACGATCCCCTCACGTGCGACAATCGCGCGCATGGTTAAGGAGGATATTCCGGAGGCGGTGCGCACGCTGCGCAGGTTCGGCGACAAGAAGTATATGGATGACATCCAGACGTTCACGCGCCGGGATCCGGAAAGCATCCGCGCGGGCGAGGTGTTCGTCGGGGATCATCACATCCTTGATCTGTTCATCAATGCCGGGACGGCGGAAAAGCCGAAGTGGGTGCGCCCGTGGATGACGGCATGGCTGGACATGCGCAGCCGGAAGTTCGTTGGCTGGACAATCAATCTCTCGCCATGTACGGATGAGATCATTGCCGCATTTGCGAATGCAGCACTCGATCCTGCGATCGGCCTCCCCCGTCATATCTATATCGACAACGGGCGGGACTATTGCTCGGCGAAATTCGCAGGGCGCGGGCATCGCGGCAATCCGATCACCGAGGAGGACAAGGAGGCGCTCATTGCCGAGGGCAAGATGGCACGCTCTCTGATGGATCGGCTCGATGTAAAAACGCATTGGGCGATCGTCGAAAACGCGCGTGCAAAGGTCATTGAACGCGCGTTTAAGGAGGTTGTCGAACGGTTCTCGAAGTTCTTCCCGACCTACTGCGGGCGCAATCAGGACGAGCGCCCCGACGTGCTGGAGGAGCGGCTGAAGAATCCGAAGAAGTACGGCATGGGGCTCGATGAGTTCCGCAACGTCTTCGGCGACTGGATCCGCACGGTGTTTAACAAGACCGTCTCGCAAGGCAAGGGGCGTGCGGGCGAATGCCCGGACGAGACCTATATGCGGACGCGCCTGCCCGTGCGGACGGCAGATGCGGATGTGATGCGGCTTTACTTCATGCGGTCGACGAATCCGTTCCGCATCGGGCGCAACGGCATCACGTTCCGCAAGGCGGAATACTATCATCCGGACATGGCGCTCATAAAGGGCAAGCGGGTCTATATCCGCTACCGCGACGAGGATCCCGATCATGTCTGGCTCTACGATACAAACGACCGCTACCTCGGCGAGGCGGAGCGCATCACGCCGCTCCCGGCAATCGCGGCGACAGCGGAAGAGCTTGACGCCGAACAGGCGCGCAAGGCGCGCGAGCGCAAAGCGGTTGTCGCGCATCCGTCGTATCAGACCGCGAAGAACGCGCAGCCGCTCACGCCCGCAGATATTACCGAGTTGTACCGTATCTGCGGAGGCAATGCTGCTGACGTGAAGCCCTCAAAGGTGGTTGAGCTTGTGGCTCTGCCAAAGACCGGCAAGGAATCGGTACAGGCGATGCAGGCGACGGGAACGGATGATGTGAGCCCATTTGCAATTATGGCAAGGGCGAAGATCGAAAAGAGGAGGAAAACCTAATGACAGCAGAAGCAGTCAACATGGATGCAGAGACGGCGAATGTGATCCGCCGCGTAGAGGATTATCTCGCTGCACATAAGGAGGTCAGCCGCGAGCAGTTTGCGAAGATGGCAGGCATCTCAGGCGGCGCACTCTCGTCGTTCCTCAAGGGACGCTATGCAGGGCGCGTGGATCTCGTTGCACAGAAGATCGCCGCCGTGCTTGACACCGAGGAGAGCCGCGAGGGCGCGGTGACGGCAGTCAAGGAGCCGGATATTGTCGAGACGGCTGTGATGCAGCAGATGATGTTCGGCCTCCAGTACGCGAACGACCGCAACGACATCATCTGCATTTACGGCGCGCCCGGCATCGGCAAGACGGTGACGGTGAACAAATGGGTCGATGGACATCCGAACAGTATCTTTTTCACGGCGAGCCCGAATATCCACAACGGGCGCGACGTGATGGAAGAGATCCTCGAGGCGATCGGCAAGAAGCAGACCGGCCGCAACAAGGCACTTGAAAAGTCAATCGTGCAGATCCTGAAGGGCTCGAATCGGGCGATCATCATTGACGAGGCTCATTTTCTCCGGCTCTCGGCGCTTGAGACGCTGCGGCGCATCCACGACATCACGGAGGTGCCGCTGATCCTTGTCGGCAATCCCGCGATCATGGATATCATCACGGAGCAGAACAAGACGCTCACGGGGCAGTTCTTCTCGCGTGCGGTGCGGATCGCGCTCGATGCGAAGGTGCCGCTGGAGGATGTAAAGAAGATCGTCCTCCAGAACGGCGTAGAGATGGATAAGGACTGCCTCACGGAACTGCACCGCATCGCACGCGGGACGGGAGCGCTGCGTGTCATGACGAAGCTGTTCCTGTTTGCGTGGATGCTCGCCAACGATGCGAAGCGCGCGATCGGGATGGATGACATCATTCGGGCGCGGCAGGTGATTATCTCACCGGAGGCGTGCTGATGGTTGTATGCGAGCGAGGCGAAGCGCTGACGTGTGCTGTTCATTTCTATTTTCGGCAGCGAAGTTTTGGCAGGGTGTATAGTTTCCCGGTCAGTTCCTGCCACAAGTCCTTTATGCTCATCGTTTCGGAGCGTGAGCGGATGAAGCTCGGGCTTCCTGCAAAGAGCGCCGTCTCCGTGTTGGGGGATGAACCCGACGATGCAGAAAAATGGAAGCAGTCGAAGAGCTATGAGCGGCTGAAAACGGTGTATGAAGAATTGATAAGGGGATATAAATATGCGAAAAATCTATGAAGACGGGCGCGGATGGCGCTATACAGTGCGTGAGACACTGCGGGCAAATACGTTCAAGCCATTCTACTGCAAGGCCGGGAAGAAGAGTTTCCACGCCTGCCGTCAGTTTGATGTGCGGGACAGCGCCGAGGAGGCACAGGCGGAACTTGACGCATATGCCGCTGCGCGCGGATGGCGCGAGGTGTCGGATGAGAAAGGAGTATCAGAATGCTGAATCAGAAGAAGATCAGCCGCGCAGGCGGCGTTACGATTCCCGCGCATCTGCGGCGCGAGCTTGGGCTGGAAGCCGGTGAGGTTATGGATATTGGCTACACCGACAAAGGGGATATCGTCCTGCATCGCGCGCGCGGGTTTTGCCTGTTCTGCAAGAGCGACCATGATCTCATTATGTATGAAGGACGGTTCGTGTGCAGCACTTGCATCAATCGGATGAAGAAGGAGGCGGAGCAGCATGTTTGAGGTTATTGACACGCAGCCGAATAAGGCGGCTGCACTGATCAGCCGGGCGATTACCCTTGATAACGAGATCCGCGACCGGAAGAAGTCGCTGGATGAAATCAAAGCGAAGCTTCAGTCGATGGCGCTGCGCGAGATGGAGAACAAAAATCTCCGCTATGTCCGCTACGAATCGCTCTATGGCAGCGCCGAGACGACCTATAAGACAAAGCTGGAGATCGACAACTATTCCCGCCTTGCAGCAGCTCTCGACGGCTCGATGCTCGTAGAGGATAAGATCGTACGCAAGCAGAACATCAAATACGAGCTCGAGGCAAAATTCCGCGACGCTCTGATCGCGCTCGTCAAGGACGACTATGGGGCGCACGACATTAACGGGATCCTCGTCGAGATGGGGGTTGATGACGACAAAACGCGCAAGCTCCTTCTCAAGAAACTCAAGGGCGACTATGCAAAGGACAAGGCTCTGCTCGCATCTGTCGGCGTCAACGGCGCACGCGAGGAGGAACTGGATGCGATCCACAACGAGAAGAATCGTCAGCTTGTTGAACGATTCTTCGATTTCGATCTCATTGATCTGGACGAGGTTCGCAAGGCGGTCTCGATTGAAGAGACGCTGAGCCTCACGCTCAACGCTCGCAAGGAGGGCGAATCAAATGTGGAAGGCGCAGAAGATTAGTCCGAAGCAGATCGCATTGCTCCATGTGGCAAAGCGGGAGCTCGGGCTTGACGACGGGAACTATCGGGCGGTGCTCTCGCTCTATGGAGGCGCGGAATCTGCAAAAGATGTGACACAGGCGGGGTTCTCCCGCCTCATGAAATATCTTGCCCGCATCGGATTCAAGGCTCCTGCTTTTACAGGGCGACCGAAGCGGCAGCATGACGCGGGGGCGCTGATCGGGCCGTGGCAGACGAGCAAGATCGAGAGTCTCTACACCGCCCTCGGCATTGATACCGCCGGTCAGCAAAAGCTCTGCAAGCGCGTGATCAAAAAGGCGTGGCCGCAGACGCGCGGCGAGGCAAACAAGATGATCGAATGCCTCAAGGCGATGGCACGCAGGGCGGCGCCATGAACGGCGAAGACATCCGCGCGCTGATGGATGAGATTGCGCCGGAAGACCTGCCGCCGCAGTGGCAGGAACTCGCAGCGTCGCTCGGGCTTGTAAATCTCTTGCAGCTATGCAGGCTCTACGGCGGCACGTCGCTCTACATCCCAAAGTATGAGAATCTGATCGCTCCGGCGAAACGGCGTGCCGTCGGCAAGCTCTTTAACGGACGGAACCACAAAGAGCTTGCGCGCAGGTTCGAGCTCTCCGAGCGCAGCATCTATGAGATCGCTGCGGAAAGCAACTGGAAAAAGAACCAGATCAGCCTTTTCCCTCCTACAGAGAATCTTTGAACCGTGCAGATATAACGTGCGGAAAATTTTTTATAGAATCGTATCGAGTAGAAAACTCGGTACGATTTTTCTTTTTACGGGAGGTGGAAAATATGATTGAGTACGTAAAAAACGCAGTGCTCTTTGTGCTGCACTTTATCCGCGACCTTATTTATGGGCCCGACGGACGGCCGTCACTCCTCGCGACGATCACCTTCGGCCTGTTCGTCCTCTTTGTGTTCGTGACGCTCTGGCTGCTCTTTACGGGTCAGGACTGGCCGCATTATGCGGTTTTTGCGGCGACAACAACAACGCTCTCCACGGGCGGCAAGGTGGTCGACAAGTACATTAATAATGCGGTGCGGTTTTAATCCCTTGCACCGCAGCGTGAAAAGAAAACGGGGAGGAAAAACAAATGCTTGGAGATCTGAGCGCAAAATATGAATCGAGCGGGAGCCCTGCAACGATCTCGTCCGGGCGAGATGATCCGGGCGGCAAGAGTTACGGGCGGTATCAGCTTTCGAGCCGCATGGGAAGTGTGCGCAGCTTCCTTGATTGGGCAGTGCGCCTCTCGGCAAACGAGACCTATGCGAGCTATGGGCGCACCCTCGGACAGTTCCCGATCGCATCGACGGACTTTGATCAGGTATGGCGCGAGATCGCGCGGGTGGATGAGGACGGCTTTGCACAGATGCAGCATGACTATATCTGCTACGCCTATTATCTACCGGCGGTGGATGCACTCCGCCGCGCGGGCTTCGATGCGGATAAGCATACGCACGTCATGCAGGATGTGATCTGGAGCCGTGCTGTCCAGTACGGCACCGGCTACATTGTCGAGATGTTTGAGACGGCATGTCACTGTATGTATAACGAGGCTCGCAATGATTACAGCGGTTATCCGAATCTCTCGTATGTGGATGATCCGCGCTTTGACTACGACCTGATCCGCGCGATCTATCTCGATGTGTGCAAAACGCCGGAGTGGACGGCTGCATCTTGCCGGTACGGACTGTATCGGCGCTTTGAAAACGAATGCGCCGAAGCGCTCGAGGCGTTGGTGGAGGGCGCGTAAGATGGACTGGAAAGAGCGTGCTGCAGCCCGCGTAAGAGGTGTATACGACCGACTGCGGGAGTCTCCTACGGCAACCAGTCTCACTGCCTTGACAATGCTGCTCATCGCAGCGCTCTTTGTTATCGCGTGGAAAGAGGCGCAGATCGATGCACTGAAGCGCGAGCTTGCTCTTGCACAGGAGCAGATCGCGATCTATGAAAGCCTTCGCGGACGCACAGACGAAAAGCCGATCGAAGTCACGTCAGAGGCGAAAACGTCCGCAGCAGTCTCCTATGTTGAAAAGGAATATGTTACAGCTGCTGACGGCAGCCGTGTCCGTGAGCGAACAGATGCGCAGATTGACGTTGCTCCGCCGACGGTCGCTGTAAAATACAACGGCAAGGAATACGACCTGCCGGGTATCGCAGGCGAGACAACAAAATTCGAGCGCGGGAAGCTGCAAAGCGAGGTATCTACACATGCAACACTTGATCTTACGCCGCTGATTAATACGGTGGCGGAGAGCAAAGCGCGGGCACAAGCGAAGCATTTTTCCGTCGGTGCTCTTGCGACAAGCGAGGGCGCTGCCGCTCTGCTCGGATACGAGAATCGGAACTACGGCATCGATGTGCTGATGAATCCGCTCGACCCGTCAAGCTTCTGGGGCGTTGGGTTTAGGAGGCGATTCTGATGGAGTTTAACTGGACATCCGTTATGATCGGCATCGGCTCGACCATGTTCGGGATCATCCTGCATCAGTCGCGCGAGATTCGTGCAGCGCTGAATAAGGAAGTCAAAGAGAACCGCGATCATCTCGCCGAGGTACACAAAGAGATCGAAACGCTTCGGAGCGGTCTGCCGCTCCAGTATGTTTTGCGCGATGATTTCCTGCGCAGCATCTCGGCACTGGATACGAAGATTGACCGCATGTCGGGCGAAGTCAGCTCGATCAGCAAAAACATAGCAAAGCTTACGGGAGGTGAGAAATAAAAGATGACCACACTGGAAGGACACGCGTCGCGCGAGATTCGAGGGCGCATCATGAAGATCCTAAAGCTCAACTATCCGCAGCAGACGGGAGATAAACTGATCGCTGAAATCTTGCTCGATGCGCAGTATTCGACCTCGCCCGCAGCGGTAGAGACGCACCTGATCTATCTGCGCGAGAAGGGTTATATTACGCTCGAAGAGGCTGAATGCCTCGGTGTCTCGCGTAAGCTTGCAAAACTCCTGCCAAAGGGGATTGATCTGATTGAAGGAAATATTCCGCAGGATGTAGGGGTTGATCTCGATGGGTAGCCGGAGGAAGCACGCGCGGATCACAACGGAGCTGCCCAAAGAGCTCATACAGGCAATCAATGAGCGTCTGGTCGCGGGAGAAACCTATGAAGGCATCGCGGCCTACCTCCGGGAACGCGGACACGACATCTCGAAGAGCAGCGTCGGGCGCTACGGCAAGGATTTTCTCGCTAAACTTGAGCGGCTGCGCGTCGTCAAGGAACAGGCGCGCACAATCATGACCGAGGGGAAGGACGGCCCTGCGCTTGAAATGACGGAAGCGGCGACACAGCTCGCCTTGCAGCTCATCATGGAGCGGCTTGTTACAGCCGAGGATCTCCGAGATGCAAAAAGCAGTGAAATCCTAAAAGCCTTGGCACTCCTTGAACGCTCCGCTGTGCAGCGCGAAAAGCTCAAAATGGATGCAGGACGCATGCTCGAAGTCGCTATTTCCCGTATCAAGACAAGCTTGCAGGAAGAACTTGAGAAGAATCCTGACGTGCTTGAGCGGCTGATTGGCATGGTTGACGCTGTTGCGGCAGAGGCGAAGGAAAAGCAATAAAGGAGGCGCGGGCATGTCGGTCTTAAAAGAGCTTGTCGGCAAGAGAACGCACAGCCCGGAGCTGGAGCAGTATCGCAGGAGTTATGAAGCGTACTGTGAATATGCGCATCATGGCAGATGGAAGCCGTGCCGCCACCTGCATCTCGTCTGCGAGAAGCTGGAGGCCGTCGAGCGCGGCGAAATTGACCGCCTGATGATCTTCATGCCGCCGCGTCACGGAAAATCTCAATCCACGACGGAGACATTTCCCTCGTGGTTCCTTGGGCGTAATCCTGATCGGCGCGTGATCGAGGTCAGTTACAGCGCGAATTTTGCACAGAAGTTCGGAAACCGCAACCGCAAGAAGGTCGCTGACTTCGGAGAAGCGCTCTTCGGCATCCGCCTTGATCGCTCGAACAGCTCTAAAACGAACTGGGATATTGAGGGACATGCTGGCGGCATGATCTCCGTCGGCCTTGGCGGAGGCATCACCGGCGAGGGTGCCGATCTCCTCCTCATCGACGATGTTGTGAAGAACCGCAAGGAAGCGGAATCGGAGACGGTGCGCGAGGGCATTTGGGATGAATACAGCGCAACCCTGTTGACACGTCTTGCGCCCGGCGGACGGATTATCCTCATCATGACGCGCTGGCATGAAGACGATCTTGCCGGCCGTATCCTCAAGGAAGCAAAGGAGAGCGGTGAACACTGGGAGATCATCAATCTGCCATGCGAGGCGGAGGAGGATGATCCGCTTGGGCGCAAGCCGGGTGAACCGCTCTGGCCGGAACGGTATGGCGCAGACTGGCTTGCCAAAAAGAAAAAGACCGTTGGAAGCCGTGACTGGTACGCGCTCTACCAGCAAAATCCACAGCCGCCGGATGCTGTGCGGATGTTTAAACGGGAATGGTTTGAGGTTATGCGGGATTATCCGCGTGATGCACGCAGTGTCCGTTACTGGGATCTAGCGGCGACGGAAAAACGCACAGGCAAAGATCCTGACTGGACGGCGGGCGCGCGGATCGCCGAGAAGGATGGTATCTATTACATTGTAGATATCCGTCATGTGCAGAGCTCGCCGCTCGGCGTGGAGCGTCTGGTTGCACAGACTGCTGCCACAGATGGACGCAGCGTGAAAATCTGCATGGAACAAGAACCGGGATCCTCGGGCGTTAATACCGTTGACCATTATCGCCGCAGCGTCCTCAAGGGCTATACCTACTACGGCGACAAAAAGACGAGCAACAAAGTCGAGCGCGCCATGCCCCTCTCGGCGGCAGCGGAGGCCGGCAATGTGAAGCTTGTTATTGGCGACTGGAACAAGGACTTTTTAGACGAGGCCGAGGTTTTTCCGAACGGCCGTCATGATGATATGGTCGATGCGGTAAGCGGTGCACTCACGATGATCACGAGTACACGTTTCGGCATTCTTGACTACTACCGCGAACAAGTGGAGGAGAAAGGACTGCTCGGAGCTCTCAAGGGTGCTTTGAAAGGAGGCGGGACATGAGCTTTGGAACACAGTTTTTAAGCGGCGTTCAAGGTTTTATCAAAGCGTATTTAAGCGCAGGTGAGCCGCAGAAGCCGGCGCTCCCGAAAGGCTCGCCGCCCTCGCAGTTCGATTTTGATGTGCAGAGCAACCTCCGCACAACGCCACGCGCAGATGCGGAAGTCACCTTCGAACAGCTGCGCAGATTCGCCGATGGTTATGACCTCCTCCGTCTTGCGATCGAGAAACGCAAAGACCAGATTGAGGCAATGGAGTGGAACATTGCGGCGATCGATAAGAGCGATCCTGTTGCACGGGCACAGGCGGAGCGGCTCTATAAACAGCTCCGCCGTCCCGACGGCGTACACAGCTTTTCCCGCTGGATGCGGGCAATCGTTGAGGATGTGCTTGTTATCGACGCCCCTGCGATCTATGTCCGACGCAATATTGCCGGGCATATCTACGCACTCGAACTTGTCGACGGAGCGACGATCAAGGTGAATATTACGGACGAGGGGCGCACGCCTATGCCGCCCCTCCCCGCCTACCAGCAGATCATTGACGGGATTCCGGCGGTCGATCTAACGACGGAGGAGCTGCTCTACTTCCCCCGCAATGTTCGTTCACATAAACTCTACGGGCTGAGCAAGGTGGAACAGGTCATCATGACCGTCAACCTTGCGCTCAATCGGCAGATGTATCAGCTGGACTACTACACACAGGGGACAATTCCCGAGGCATTCCTCTCCTGTCCGCCCGATTGGACAGTTGACCAGATCAGCGAGTTCCAGAAATACTGGGATCTCATATTCGAGCAGAACCCCGATATAAAGCGCAAGGCACGATTCGTTCCGGCGGGCATGAATCCGATCTTCCCAAAAGATTCTCCTATGAAGGATGAGTTCGACGAGTGGCTTGCGCGCATCATCTCGTATGCACTCGACCTGCCGCCGACAGCACTCGTCAAGGAAACAAACCGCGCAACGGCGGAGACCACGCAGGCGGCAAGTCAGAGCGAAGGGCAGCGCGCGTTCATGAATTATCTCAAGGAGATCATGGACATCCTGCTGCATGACTACTTTGACGTAGACGGTGTGGAGTTTGTCTGGGCGACCAAAGAGGAGGTTGAGCCGCTCAAGCAAGCACAGATTGATCAGATGTATGTCAATCTGCATATCCTCACACCGAGCGAAGTCCGCAGTCGCCTTGGCTACGATCCGCTCACCGAGGAGCAGACAGAGGAATTTGCGGCTCTGTCACCTCCGCAAGCGCAGTTCCCGGCGATCTTTGCCGACGGCGGCAGCGCACATAAAACAGATGCGCCGCCTGCACGCAAAAGAGATGCTCCTGATACAAACGCCGTGCAAAAGAAATTCGCCGCAGCCATTCAAAAGATGTTTGATCGGGTTAAGCCTGATCTCCTCCGCCAACTCGAACGCTCCTACGCGAAGGCAATGGAGAGTGCAGAGAAGATTGATGCAAAGCAAAAGAAAAAGCTCATGCAGATGGCACTTGACGAATTGGATTTTGACGGCTGGGCAACCCTGTTTGATGACGCTGCCGAATGCCTTGAAGAGATTGCAAAGGCCGGCGCATATGAAGGCCTGCGCAGGATCAAGGTATCGACGGACGGGATCACGGATATGGTTGATGCAGATGCGCAGGAGTGGGCGCGGACACGCGCTGCCGAGCTCGTCGGGAAAAAGTGGAACGGCGAGAAATACGTCGACAACCCTAATCCCAAATGGGCGATCACGGAGTCTACGCGGGAAGTGCTGCGCGGCACCCTCAGTAAGGCAATCGATGAGGGCTGGAGTCCGCAGAAACTGACGGCGACCATTCGGGATGATGAGCATTTTTGGCAGCGCCGTGCAGATATGATCAGCCGAACAGAGCTCCAATTTGCTCACCAAAACGGCAATCTCATCGGCTGGAAGGCGTCCGGTATTGTAAAAGGGAAACAGTCGCTCTGCATCGACGGCGGCTGTCCGATGTGCGTGGAGAATGCCGAAGCGGGGACTGTCGGCATTGACGAAAATTTCCCTTCGGGACATGACGCCCCGCCCTATCATCCGAACTGCTTTTGCACACTCCTCCCCGTCCTCGATGAGGATATGACGGATGGAGAGAACTAGATTACCTTTTAATTCCCTTCAAACACCTTTTAAAAAATTGGAAAATCTGAAACGAAGGGGTTTATATACATCGACCACAAAAAACGCATACAGAGGATTTTAGGAGGTGGAACATTGCTCTATATCCCGATTCGAAAAATCGAGGAAGACCGACGGCTTGTCTATGGCATTGCCGCCGCCGAGGAGATTGACCGCGTAGGTGAGATTTTTGACTATACAACGTCAAAACCGTATATCGAAACATGGTCAGCAGAACAGGCGAAGGAAAGCGGGGGCACGAATTACGGCAACGTCCGCGCGATGCACGGCGACATCTCCGCAGGCAAGATCGTCCGCCCGATCGACTTTGATGACGAGGGCAAAACGGTTAATGTCTGCATCAAGGTTGTGGATGACGCCGAGTGGAACAAGGTGCTCGAGGGTGTCTACACGGGGCTGAGTTTTGGCGGACATTACATCAAACGCTGGGAAGACGGTGCGGCGATGCGCTACA
The DNA here is from genome assembly GCF_000287655.1 of Selenomonas sp. FOBRC9. Lineage (NCBI taxonomy): Bacteria > Bacillati > Bacillota > Negativicutes > Selenomonadales > Selenomonadaceae > Selenomonas > Selenomonas sp. FOBRC9. Next base: position 16,716 of record NZ_ALJR01000039.1, on the reverse strand, counting down.
CCTTACGCCCGCAGGAGCTCTCCCTTGCCGATCGGCCGTGCGTGCCGTCGGCGAGTATCGTCGAGGTGATTAAATCGGATGGCAGCATCCGGAATATGGTGTTGAAAGGATGGAATGACATGGAAGATACAGTGAAGAAGATTGACCTTGCGGAGTTCGGCGCGTTGATCAGCGACGTCAACGCAGGGCTCGCCAATGATGAGAATGTACCGGAGAAGCTCAAGGATTGCGTTGCGAATCTCGCGGAGGCAATCGCAGAGTGTACGGATACCGATGCGGAGCCGGAGAAAACGGACGCACCCGAGGAATCCGCTGCGCCGGAGAAATCCGAGGACGGCGACGATCCGAAGGATCCGGCGGAGACTGATGATGTTGCAAAAGCCGTACAGGCGGCCGTTGCTGAGGCGTTGAAGCCTGTCTGCGCCTCCGTACAGAAGATGGAGGCCGTGCTTGCGGCAAAAGACAAGGAAACGGCTGCGCTCAAGGCACAGGTGGAAAAGCTTGCAAAAACCGCCGCGCCCTCCCGCATCGTGCTTAAAACGGACGGGCTCAAGCTTAAGACCGAGAAGACGGACGCTCCCGCAGGGGGTGATGATGCGCTTGACCGCATTAAGCAGCAGCACAGCGCACAGCGTTCGTGGGCATACTAATGATTATGATGGAGGAAAATAACATGAGCATGTATCAGACGACAAAAGAGACATTGGCACGCATGGACGCCGCTCTGCACGGCGCGCTCGCGACGCCGCTCAAAAAGGCGGACGGTCTCACGACCGGGAACGGACTCAAGAACTATGACTTGCAGCCTGCCGCGCGCCTCATGTATCCGGTGCTCTCTCCGCTGCGCAACTCCACGCCTCGCGTGAAGGGGGGCGGCGGCGATGCTACGCATTGGAAAGCAATCACGGGCGTCAATATTGACAGCGTTTCGATGGGGGTTTCTGAGGGGCAGCGCAGCGGCGTAATCTCGATTGAGACGAAGGATGCGTTTGCGCTCTATAAGACGCTCGGTCTCGAAAACTTCGTAACGGATGAAGCGGTTTTGCAGGGTGAAGGCTTTGACAATCTCCGTGCGATCTGCACGAAGAACCTGCTTGAGGCGGTTATCATCGGCGAGGAGAAGGTGCTGCTCGGCGGCAACTGCTCTATGAAGCTCGGCAAGACGAAGACGCCGACGCTTGCGGCAAAGACTACGGGCGGAAGCCTTGCGGCGTCGACAAAGATCTCTGTCATCTGCGCCGCACTCACGTTCGAGGGCTATCATGCAGCGAATGTGATGACGGGCGTCAAAGCGAAGGTGACACGTGAAAATGCAGACGGCTCGAAGGATGTTTACGGCGGCGGTGCTGCACAGAAGTCCGATGCGGCGAATGTAACAACCGGCGCGGGTACGACAAACAGCATCACGGCCGTTGTTGCCCCGACGAAGGGCGCCTTTGCTTATGCGTGGTTCTGGGGCGCGGAGAACGCGGAGAAGCTTGGCGCGATCACAACGACGAGCAGTGTTACGATCACGGCAAACGCCGAAGGAACACAGCAGGCGAAAGACCTTCCTGCGGAGGATTGGTCGGCGAATGACCTCATCATTGACGGCTACCTGACGCAGACCATTCAGAACGGCGGATACTTCAAGACCATGCCGACCGCTGCGGGGCTCACGGCAGACAAAGCGGCAGGGATTGTCGAGATCGACGAGGCGTTTCGTTGGTTCTGGGATAAGTACAAGGCCTCGCCGGACGAGATTTACGTCAGCGCGCAGGAGCTCCAGAACATCACGCAGAAGGTGCTCGAAAACGGTGGAAGCAATCTGATCCGCTTTAACTTTGACGCAAGCACTACGCAGGCGGCAACGCTCTCGGCAGGCACGGCCGTCGGCTCGTACCTCAACAAGTACACGATGAGCGGCGGCACGCTTGTCCGTATCGTTCTGCATCCGAATATGCCCGCCGGGACGATCCTGTTCCGCTCGACGACTATGCCCTACCCTGTGAGCAATGTCGCCAATATTGCCGAGGTGCGCTGTCAGCAGGACTACTTCCAGACGGAGTGGCCGCGCAAAACCCGCAAATATGAGTACGGCGTCTATGCGACGGAGGCGTTTGCCCTTTACGCGCCGTTTGCGTTTGGCGTTATTACGAACATTGCGGATGCGTGAGGAGGTGTAAAACATGCTGCTGAAAGCAAATGATGTGACAGAAATCGTTGTCGGCGGTGCGGTCTATTCGGCGGAGAACGGGTTCATCGATGCGCCGATCACACTGCCGGAAGCGAATTTGTTCGGACTTGAACCCCCAACAGCAGAAGAGGTTGCCTCCTTGACCGAGGATCCCGAAGATAATAAATCCGACGCAGGCAATACGGACAACGACGGATCCGGCAACTCCACCGGTGCAGACAACGCACAGGATGACAAAACCGCCGATGGCGAAGGAAAGAAAAGCGGCGGCGAAGCCGGGAAGTCCGGCGGCAAGAATAAGGATAACGGCGATGGCAAAGCATGAGCTCATTACGCTGGATGAGCTCAAAGACTACATTGGCATAACGACAGGAAGCAATAAGGATGACGCGCTGCTGATGATGCTGATCCGCGCCGCATCAAGCTTCCTGCTCGCTCAGATGAATCGCCGTGAAGGATTGGAGCATGACTATGAGCACACGAAGGGGTATCTGGATGTCCCGGATGATGTGCGGTTCGCATGCTGCGAACTCGCCGCGCTGCGGTACAAAGAAAAAAGCCGCATCGGCGAGGTCTCGAAAGACGTTGGCGGACAGACCGTCGCATACTCGCAAAAAGACCTGAGCGACTTCGGCCGCGCGGTTGTGCAGCAATATAAGAGGGTGACGCCGTGAGTATTGAGGCTGTTATTGTCGGTGATGACGAACTCCGTGCAAAGTTTCAGCGCGCATCCGGCACGATTGACGGAAAACTCGTTGATAGTATGGGACGCATCACAATCCGCTTGCAGGCGCATGTTGTGCGTAACAAGCTTTCGGGACAAGTCTTGAAGGTGCGCACCAATAATTTGCGCGGCAGCATCCATCAGGAAGTTTCACGCGACGGCAGCGGTATTGTTGGACGCGTCGGCACAAACGTCGAGTATGCAGCGTTTCACGAATACGGATTTTCGGGCACACAGAATGTCCGCGAGCATATGCGGACAATCAAGATGGCGTTTGGCAAGATGCTCAAAACACCAAAGAGGATTGTGATCAGCGCACATGCGCGGCATGTTGATTATCCGGAACACTCATTTCTTCGTTCGGCGCTTGATGATCAGAGGACTGAGATTATGGCAGAGCTCGACAATGCCGTAAAGGAGGCGATCCAATGAACCGCGAGGTCGTTTACGGCGGTGTATTTGACTGGCTGCACGATCGCGTTGGCAATGATGTGATCACATGGAGCCGGAGGTTGAAGCACTGGAGCGATGTTCCGGAAATACAGCAGCCCGCCGTATTCCTTGCGCAGAACGGCGAACAGCTCGACCGCCTGCGCGCCGTCTGGACGCTCAGAATGGATGTATACGTCTATGTGAACACGGGCGGCGACGAGGATGCGGTTACGGCGACCGAGATGAATCATGTTGTTGATAAGATCGCGGATGCGCTCCGGCCGCGCCGTGAACTCGGTGAAACAGAGCAGACTCTTAACGGGCTTGTCATGGACTGCCGGATTGAGGGGAAAATCGAAACCGACGCGGGCGTTCTTGGCGCTCAGTCGGTTGCGATTATCCCGCTCGTGATACTGGCGGTAGATTGAGGAGGTATATACAATGGCACAATACAATTTTGGGGCAGGCATGATGATTGCGATCCCCAAAAAGGAGATTGCAACGCCGCGCATTCTGGGGACGATGCAGGAAGTCAGCGTCGAATTTTCCGGTTCGAACAAAGAACTGTTCGGACAGTATCAATTCGCAGAGGCTGCCGCACGTGGACAGCAGAAGGTTATCTGTAAGGCGAAGTTCGCGAAGATCAACGCAGATACGTACAACGATCTGTATTTCAATGAGGAGGTTCAGCCCGGTCAGACACTTGCGATCTTCAACAAGGAGTTCACCGTCGATAAGACCAACTTCACAGTGACGCCGGCGTTTGAGGCGAATACGTCGTTCCTTGAAAATCTCGGTGTTATGAACTATGCAGGCAAGACACTGACGCGCGTGAAGGATACGCCGGGCGAAGACGAGTATGCACTGGATGAGAAGACTGGGAAATACACGTTTAACGCAGCGCTGAAAGAAAAGATCGTGTATGTCTCGTATCTCTATCAGGATAAAAAGAACGGCAGCCGTATCACGATCAACAATCAGCTCATGGGTGAGGCACCGACTTTCAAGTCAATCTTCAACGGTCGCTTCAGCGGTAAGCAGATCACGCTGATCCTCAATGCCTGTACATCCTCGAAGCTCTCACTGATCTCGACGAAACTCGAGGATTTCTCCATTCCTGAGTTTGACTTCGCGGCGATGGCTGACGATGCGAACCGTGTTGGCGAGTTGAGCATGCTCGAGTAAGGAGGATTTAGCAAATGAGTAAACAGGCATACTATGAGGGCGTTGAGGTTACGATTCGTGGGGAGAAATATATTTTCCCGGGGTTGAGTCTTGCACAGCTTGAGGAGAACATGGGAGAAATCGAGGAGATCCAGAAGCTCTCCGAGGAAGACAGTATGAAGATGATCTGTAAAATCTCCCGGTTCCTATACCTTGCCTTCAGCCGCAACTATCCGGAGGTTACAGAGGCGGAGTTCAAGAATATGATTGATCTCCGCACGGGAGTGAAGCTCTTTCAGTACATCCTTGCGGAAAGCGGTTTTGAGCAGGGAGCGCCCGGCTCGGGGGAAGCGGTGCCCGCAGCGAGCGCATAGATTTTCAAGCGATCTATGCAGAAATCGCTTGCGCAACGGGGTGGACAATCGACCATATCCGGCACAGCATGACGCTCAAACGCTACAAAGCACTCAAACAGGTATGGAGAAAATCGCCGCCCGCGCATGTTTGTCTGGCGGCGATTTGCGAATACCTCGGCATGAAACTCACGTCGGATGAGGCGCAGCCCGCGGCGGGCAATGAGCAGATAGGAACCTACTACGACGAAAGTTATTACGATATACAGGCACAATCCGGCGCAGCGGAGATGCTCCGCCGAGATTTTGACCTCGCATAGGAGGTGAGAGTATGGCAGCAGATGATCAGATTGACGTAAAGATTACGGCGTCGCCGGATGGTTTTGTATCCGGCATTAATACGGCGCAGCAGGCGCTTAATAACGGCGCCGCGCAAATGAAATCGAGCGCCTCCGGTATGGCGCAGCAGATGCGTACAGCGATGCAGAACATGCAGCAGAGTGCGCGCAGCGGCATGAACGGCGTACGGTCATCCATTGCGAGCGCAATGGGCAGCATCCGATCCTCTGTTGCCTCCATGAAGAATACAATCGGCGCGGCAGGAATTGCGATCGTGGGCGTCTTTGGAACATCGACTCACGCGGCGATCGAATACCAAAAGGCGCTTGCAGGACTTTCTCGCACCAGCGGCATGAGCATTGCCGCATCTTCAGAACTTGCGTTTGCAGCAAGTCAGGTCGGCCTGAGTACGGCTGACCTCACGAAAAATATCGGCTTCCTGTCCCGTTCGCTGGCAAACCTCGAGCGAGATACGGATAATGCCGGAAACATCTTCAATCATTTCGGGATTGACGTGCATGATGCGAATGGTCAGCTCCTGCCGACGAATGATATCATCGGCATGGTTGCGGATCGTTTTAAGTCTATGCCGGATGGCGTCCAGAAGACTGCTCTTGCAATGAGTGTATTCGGACGTGAAGGGCGCGCCATGATCCCGATGCTGAATCAAGGCCGCGAAGGGCTTGAAAAGATGGGGCAAAAGGCAAAAGACCTAGGCCTTGTCTTTGGAAACGTCTCCGCGCTCAAGTCATATATTGCCGCACAAAGACAGTGGGACGCAACGCTCAAGTCTTTGCAGATTCAGATCGGCAACAGCGTGCTCCCTGTTTTAACAAGTTTTTCAAAGGCGATTACAAACCTTTTGCAGACCTTTAACAGGATCGACCCGGAAACACGCAACGCTATTATTACCGCGACAAGCCTGACGGCTGCCGTCGCGGCATTAACGCTCGGGTGGGGCGCTGCCGCTGCGGCAATCGCCGCATTCGGCGGACCGTTTGCGCGTGTCGGCGTTATGATGACCTCTATGCCAAATGTTGTTGCACTCTGCACCAACGGAATCAGGAGCCTTGTTGTAGGGCTTACCGCAGGCACGATCGGGCTCGGCAAGTATGTTCTCTCCGGCCAACTCTTTACTGCGGTTCACGGGAAGATGACGGGGGCGATGGCTGGCGCGCGCGCCGCTCTTGTGGCGATGCGGAGCACGGTCGTTGCAGCGTCTCTCGCCTTCTCTCTCGGCGGTGTGCGCGCTATCCTCTCTTATTGCGGGTCGCTTATTACAATGCGGTCGGTGCTGGCGGTTGGACGTGTCGCCCTGCTCAGTTTTTACGCAACGGCGACGGCGGGTATTGCGGTTGTTGTGGCTCTTGCCGCCGTATGGGCGAGTGGATTCACAGATATCAAAGAGGCGACGGCGGGCACTTGTGATGGGCTGATCTATGGACTTAATAACTTTGCGGATGGCGTCGGACAGATTTGCTCCGGCATCGGGCAGATTTTTACAAGCCTTGCACTGACGATTGGCAATGCGCTCGTTGGCGATTTTTCCGGTGCTGCCGAAGCCGCAAAAGGGATGATGCAAGGCATCAAAGATATCGGTATTGGGTTCTGGGATGGCATTCAAGGCCTTGGGCAAGCGATTTATGGTGCGGCATCCGATCCGTCGGGGGCACTCAATTTTGCAAAAGCGGCAGGCTCGTCCCTCTGGTCAGGCCTCAAAAGCGCAATGGGGTTTGGCGGCGAAGACCTGCCGATCGACGCCGGCGATGAAGCTGGCTTTGACGGCGGTGGCGGAGGCGGCGGAAAGGACGGCGGCGGAAAGGACGACGGTGGCGGCGAAAGTTCCAGCGCCTATGAAGCCGCAAAAAAGCTGTATGAACAGCAGCTACAGCTTGCAGAGTACACGGCGGCCGAAAAGGAGGCACTCTACAAACAATATCTCGAAAACGTCGCGAAATCCGAGCAAGAAGCGATGGATTACAAGATCGGGCTTTACGCTCTCGAGAAAGAAGTCTTTGTTGAGAAGCTTAAAGAGCGAGAGATTGATCTTGAAAACGCGCATATTCGCGGGAAGGTAAGCGAACAGACTTATCAATCCGAACTCGCCGCAATGAAGCGGGCGAACCTTAATGCAGAGGTTGAATTCCGGGCAAAGGCCCTTATGGAGGCTGCCCGCCTTACAGACGATGAGAAAGAGCATCAGATTGACGCATACAAAGCGAAGATTGAAGCGACGAGCTGGTATAAGTCCTCTCTCACGGAAGTGCTCAACGCAGAAAAGCAGCTTGCTGATTATGAGCTGACGATCCAGAATAAGCTCCTCGAATATCAGCGTATGCAAACTCTTGATTCTATCACACTTGAAGAAAAGCGTCTTGAGGGGCTCTACAATGCGGGCGGTATTACGCAGGATGCGCTCCTCGCGAAGCAGAGAGAGTTTGAGGATCGGCGCTACAATATCCAGCGCAAGGCGGCAAAAAAAGAGCTGACAGACAGCGCAATCGACATCGGGAAGATGACAGACGCATATGAAGGATATGCGAATGCGCGGACGGAGCTCGATAAAGAAATCTATCTCAATGAGATGCTGCTGAACTCCAAAAACGAAGAGGGGACGATTGCAGCACTCAAGTCGCTGGAAGAGCTTTATGCACAGCATGCAGAAAAGCTCATCAGCATCCAGCAAAAGCAGAAAGAAAAAGAGATCGGCATTATCAAAGGCGTGCGCGACACGCTTGCCGACGAAATGTCTGCGATTATGCAGGATGTAGCGAAGGGATCGAAAAGCGTGCTTGAAGGCATCCGTTCCCTGATCTCCTCTACCTTGTCGAGCATCCTCAAGCAGATCACGAATCAGATCTCCGGAAACATTGTACAAAAAGCGTTCGCGAAAGTCCTCCAGCAGAAATCAAAACCGGATATGACGGCGATTGCAGCCGAACAGGCAACGCAGACAGCGCGGACGGCTGCAGCGCAGGCAGGTGCAATGCAGCGCACGGCTGTCGAGCAGATGAGCGGCGCGCAGCAGGTCGCGGCAACAACCGAGAAAGCAACAACGCAAATAGCGATGGAGACCTCAAAGGATGAGACGATCGTGGCATCCTCGGCAGCGGCGGGTCAAGCATCCGTCGCATCGATACAAGCGAGCATTACGGCGATGCTGCAAATGCTCCCGATTATGCTTGTTCTCTCGGCGCTTACCGGATTGTTCGGCGGAGGGAAATCGTCGAAGACGGAGAGCACTGGGCCGGGCATCAATCTTGGGCGCAATCCTGACAGTTACTACAAGACGCCGCGCCTCACCGGGATTCCGTCATTTGATGTTGGCTCGTGGCGTCTCCCGGCAGATACCCTTGCGATGGTGCACAAGGATGAGATGATCGTCCCCGCCTCGGGCGGACAGGCGGACGGCGTGCGCAGCCTCCTTTCGAGCGGCGGTACGCGGCAGGCGCCGCAGATCAATTTGTCTTACAGCGCCGTGCATACGGGGCGCACGGACGCCGACGTGCGGCGTGAGATGCGCGAGAATGCGAAATACATGGTGAAGGTGCTCAATGGCGAGTATCGGAAATTCAATCGGGGCAATTTGAAAGGGTGATACTTGTGGCGATCAGCGTGTTTCCGGAACTGCGCGGACTTTCGTGGGATGTTACGAAAACGCCTGAGTTCTTCACGATCTCAAAGGTCAGCCCGTCCGGCGTTGACATTGCTGCCTCACTCTCAGCGTATCCGCGCTGGCATTTCTCACTATCCTATGACTGCCTGAGTGCAGGAACAAAAGGGGAGTTGCAAAAGCTCCTTGGATTCTTCCTTACCTGTCGCGGCAATGCGGTCGATTTCCTCTATCGCGATCCGAGCGATCATAAGGTCAGCCGTCAAACCTTTGGTGTAGGAGATGGGAGAACGACGCACTTTGAACTCTGTCATAATATCGGCGGTTTTATCGAGCCGCTCTATGACACGGCAAGCGAGACGATCTATGCCGGGGACATACTGCTGGACAGTGGCTATGCGATACACGGTGGGATAGTTTCATTCACTGAAGCACCCGCAGCGGGAAAACGCCTCACATGGTCGGGAGATTTCTACTACCGCTGCCGCTTTAAGGAATCATCCCTTGAATTTCAGAACTTTGCCTTTAAGCTCTGGTCGGCGCGGTCGGTCGAATTTGTCACATCAAGGAAGGTGTTTGCGTCATGAAAGAAGCGAGTGAGCGACTGAAACGTCTGCTGATTGAATCGCAGACGCTCTACATCGCCGATCTCTATAAAATCACGCTGACAGACGGAACTGCGCTGCGGTATACTTCAGCGGACATCGTGCTCACGGTCGGAGACGACCGCTATACGCCGCTTGCGATTGAGCGTGACGGTACGACGCAGACCAATGATATCACCGTCGACGAAATGCACCTGACGATCACTGTGGATGCGGCGCAACGCCTTGACCGTGAAACGACCATCATGCAGGGCGTTGCGGCAGGACGCTTTGCAGACGCTGAGGTAGAGCTGCATCGGCTCTTTTCTCCACAGCCGTTCACCGTGTTCACGGGACGCATTGACCCTGATTATGCACTGCTCTGGTGGCTCGGCAGACTGAATATCGAGCGTGCGGGCGGCATTACGATCGAGGCTACGGTAGCATCCATGACAGAACTGCTCAACGTCAAATTTCCAACGCATCTTTATTATCCGCCCTGTATCTACACCCTCGGAGATATGAGTTGCGGGGTCGATCTGAAAAAATTCCGGCAGCGGGGCACAGCGACGGGCGGAACGCGCAGCGTCATAGAAACGAATCTTTCGCTTGCAAACGCCTATCTTGCGCAAGGGCACATTATATTTACCTCCGGGCGCAATGCGGGCGTTATGCGGACGATCCGTACGAACGAGGGAGGCGCGATTACGGTAGTTATGCCATTCTACTATCTTCCTGACATAGGAGATACGTTCAGTGTTTTGCCCGCTTGTGACAAAAGTATGAACTGCTGCAAGCTGCGTTTTGATAATCTCGCACATTTTCGGGGCTATCCGTTCATCCCCGTACCCGAGACAGCATATTAGAGGAGGGGTAAGATGAACGAAAAAGAAACGTGTGAACGCGCGCAGGTGGTCGACGAGGCTCTGACGTGGCTCGGAACGCCGTATCATCACGCGGGGCGAGTGAAGGGCGGCGGCACGGACTGCGGGATGCTCATCTTGCAGACGTTTATCAATGTCGGGCTTATTCCGGATACCGAGGTTGAATACTATCCGATGGACTGGCATCTGCATCGGAGCGCGGAGCGCTATCTCGGATGGGTGACACGCTACTGTCACAAAGTCGAGCGTGAGATACCGCTTCCCGGGGATATCGTTGTCTACCGCTATGGACGCTGCATCAGTCACGGGGCGCTGGTTGTCGATTGGCCGCGCATGATCCACGCCTATCTAGGGCTTGGTGTCGTCCTTGCAGACGGCAATGACGCGGATATGCAGAAGCGGCAGAGTGGAATCTATAGTTACTGGAGGTAAATCATGGGCGCGATATTAGGTGGAGGCGGCGGGACAGTCAGCACGGCAGACACGCGGATCGGCAGTCTTGCGATCTCGCAGAGCACCTATGGTATTGCGATACCCGTGGTATTCGGCACGGCGCGCGTTGCGGGCAATATGATTGACTATATCGACTTTACCGCGATTCCGCATACGACAACAACACGCAGCGGGGGCAAGGGCGGCGGTGGAGGCGTTACCTCGTCCCATACGACGTACACCTATGAGGTTGCTGCGATCTTTGCACTCTGCGAGGGGCCTGTCGAAGGTGTTAAGCGTGTTTGGAAGAATAAGGAGGTGCACACAAAACTCGAAGACCTTCGCATGAGTGTCTATACAGGTACAGCCGGGCAAGCTCCGTGGCCGTGGATGGTCGGCAAACATCCGGAGCGCGCCCTCGGTTATCCGGAGACGTGCTATATTGCAAGTCCGAACCTCGAGCTCTTGTCATCGGCGACGGTTCCGTCATTTAACTACGAGGTGGCAGGTCGGGACATTGCCCCGGGCAAGGAGGACGCTGCGCCGATCTCCATTATTCGCGGCATCCTCTCGGACACGCAGATCGGGGTCGGCTTCCCTGCACGGTATCTCGCGGATACGTCGCAATTCGAGCATTATTGTACGGTCAACGGCATCTATTTCTCGCCCGCCTATGACAGTCAGAAGGAAGCGCACGAACTCATCGCCGCCCTTCTGGAAGCTGCCAATGCCGCTCCTGTATGGAGTCAGGGAAAACTTAAATTTGTTCCGTACGGATTGACGCAGCAAACGACAAACGGTGTGACCTATACGCCGCCGAAAGCACCGCTCTATGATATTACACACGATGATCTTGTCTATACCGAGGGTGAGACACCGATCACGATCCGTCCGAATCTGACAACTGATCGCTACAACGTGCAGCCCGTCGAAATCCTCAACCGGAATAATGATTACAACGTCGAGCCGATCAAGGCGACGGACGACGCCGACATCAGTCAGCGCGGCATCCGCACGGCAGACAGCATTGAGATGCACTTTATCACGGAGCCGGATGTTGCGACGTTTGCGGCACAGGCAATCCTTCAGCGCAAGCTCTACATTGCGGCGCAATATGAATTTACGCTTTCGTGGCGGCACTGTCTCCTCGACCCGATGGACGTGGTGACACTCACGGATGAGATTCTGGGGCTGGATCGTCATCCTGTGCGTATCCTCACGATCGAGGAGGACGAGGAACTCAATCTTAAAATCACGGCGGAGGACTGCCCGGATGGAATCAACAGCCCGACCATTTATACGACGCAGGCTGCGCAGCGCCCCAAGATGGATTACAACGTCAGCCCCGGAAGTGTTGTGCGCCCTGTTATTTTCAATCCGCCTCCGGAGATGACGGACACAGGATTTGAAACGTGGATCGCAACAAACGGAGAATCACCGAATTGGGGCGGGTGTACGGTCTGGGCAAGCACGGACGGCAGCACCTATAAGAGCATCGGAAAGATCGACAGCCCTGCACGGCGCGGTGAACTCATAGGTGAATTGCCGATCGGAAGCGCTGCAGATGATAAAAACGCCCTGCATGTGCGGCTTTCCTCCGGTGATGAGCTGCTCTCAGGAACACGCGATGACGCGGTGTCATATCGAACGGCATGCTATGTGGATGGTGAGATCATTGCCTATCGTCGCGCGAAACTCATGGCTGCGCGCGAATATGAACTTTCTCCGTTGCAACGTGGTGGATATGGCTCAGAGATCAAGATGCACCCGATGGGCAGCGCGTTTGTCCGTTTGGATGCGGCAGTCTTCAAATATCCCTATGCGACTGATGATCTTGGGAAGAAGATCTATTTGAAATTCACGTCATTCAACATCTACGGGACGGGGGAAGAATCTCTTGCGGATGTTGCAGTATACGAACATACGCTGAATTGCCTCATGCCGCAGGAAGTTACGAATATTACGCTGGATGAGGACACCTATCGCCTACGCGATGGCACGGTTCTGTCGGATGTTCTTGTCGCCTTTAAAGGCGGTTTAAAGGGGCTTGTCAGCGGTTATAACGTCTATTATGAACTCAACAAGAGCGGGGTCTGGAAATTTGCGGGCGCAGCGGCGGACAGTGACTATCGCATTAAGGCCTTGCCACAGGCGCAGCACGTCCGTGTCAAGGTGACAACGGTCACGCGATATGGCGTAGAGTCGTCGGGTACTGTGAGTGATGTGATTACACTCGTTGGCAAGAGTGCGCCGCCACCGGACGTGACAGGGTTGCGCCTTCGTCAGAATCCATATAACCGCGAGGAAATTTTTCTTTCGTGGAACGAGCTGTCTTTATCAGACGTGCCCGATCTGCGCGGCTATGAGATTCGGTTTGGCAATCTGAGTTGGGATGCGGCTCGGAAACTCAACGGGGATCCTGTATTTCGCAACGAGTTCAGCCATATCGTAAAAGCCAACGGCGCGTATACTTACCGTATGAAGTCCCTCGACAACAGCGGTAACTATTCTGTTAATGACACATATGTGACGGAGCTGATCCGCGTTGTTCCCGACGCTGTGACAGATCTGAGCGCAGTACAGAGCAAACAGGATCGCAGTAAGGCTGTCATTTCCTTTACCCCATCGCCGGGTGAGGATATTGCGCGCTACATCATCAAATATGGTGATGACTGGGAGACAGGCACGCTCATCACGGCGACGAAAGAAACAATGCATGCGTGGAGCGTACCTGCATCTGGCACGTATAACATCATGGTGCAGACAGTGACGATTGCGGGGCAAGTTTCTGCGATCACCAACGTCTCTATCACAATCTCCATAGAGCCGCTTGATGTAACGGGCTTTCGTGCAGTGCAGTCCGGAACGGATAAATCCATTGTTCGGCTCTCGTGGGATACGGTTTCAGACGCTGATACCGCCTACTATATCATTAAGGAGGGCGACACATGGGAGAGTGGCAACATCATCGCACCGCGTGTGTCAGGTGTCTATTATGACATAAAGATTGATGAGGAACGCCTGATATCGTGGATGATCAAGGCGGTCACAATCGCAGGGCATGAATCGCAATACGCGACAAGTATCTCCTCCGTCTTTTCTCTCCGTCCCTCGCCGGTGCACGATCTCCAGTGCAGACAGGCAGAAGATGACCGCTCACACCTCATGCTTCAATGGAGCCGTGTTCTCGACGGCGATCTCAAAGGATATGAGGTGCGGATCGGTGACAAATGGGAAACCTCGGAGGCGTTGCCGATCACGGGTGAACTCTATGCGTCCTATAAAATGCACAAATCCCAAAGTGTGCGCGTTATGATTAAGACACTCAATGCTGCGGGGTACTATTCGGGTGAGACTTCTATTTCTTATCAGGCGAAAATCGAACCTGCTGACATTCAAAATCTCAAGGCGTTCCAAAATGGCGATAGCATTGAACTCTATTGGGACACGCCCGAGGAAAAAGATGTTGCAGGCTATGAAATACGCGAGGGTATATCATGGGAAAATGGTCAGATTGTTGCGATCAGTGTACTGACACCGAGCCACAAAGTCGAGATTGATACCTGCCGCCCCTATCGCTATATGGTCAAGGCAATCAATAAGGCTGGGCATTATAGTGTGCTTGCGGCAGGTGTTGTGATCACTGTGACCGAACTTATGCCGAAAAATATCATCCATTCCTATGACGAATTTGAAGTAGCGGATGGGATGCATGAAAACACTGAATTTGCCGAGTCTGAGATCAGTTGGCAGACCATCGGCGGACGGTTTTCCGACTATCCAAAGGTGAAATTTGTAGACGTGGGCGGCAGGCGTATCCTTCGACTCAAAAAGAGCGAGACACACTATGCGGAAAACGGCGTCTATACTTGTAAGATGATCGACATCGGAAGCGTAATTACTGCCAATATCACGACAACATTCAATAACACGTCAGTTCTTCGGGACAACGGTCACATCTCTCTCGAGGTGCGGACAAGTCAGGATGGAGTGACTTGGATTGACTGGAATATCTTCAAACCGCTTCAATTTACGTTCCGTTACGTGCAGTTTCGCATCTTGATGAATGGTGATGGTACGGGTTCGCCTGAGGTCAATCGCTTTATTGTACAGATTGACGTGCCGGACACGGATATTTCAATGACTGTACTCATCGTGAGGGGCGGCAGTCAAATCTCATATGGGCATACTTATTATAGCGTTCCTGTTGTCATCCCCGCAGCCGTTGGTGAGGGATTGCATGCGGAGCTTATCAGCAAGACGCAGACGGATTGTATGATCAAGGTTAAAGATCATGATAACAACGATGTTGGTGGTAATGTGGACATCCGAATTAAGGGATATTAAGGAGGCGATAATATGGCATTTGATGTGAATAAACCAGAGGATCAAGGCTATCTGGCAGATTTCCCACCTGAGATGCGCGAACAGTTGAGGGCGCTCATTCATGACGAATTGGTAAATGCTGGACTGCTCAAGGGGCTCGAACCGGGAAATGCCATCGGTAATGTTGCCGTTAATAATGGCACACTGAACCAAAACCTCAATGCTGCGCTACTTGAGGGGAAGCCTGCCGAGGCTTTTTCCTTGACAGGACACACACATCCGATAGTAACACCGAGCAGCAACGGGTTGATGAGCAACGCTGACAAAGCGAAGCTCGACAGCGTTAATACAGGTGCAGAGGTCAACCAAAATGCCTTTTCTAATATCAATGTCAACGGCACAGTGATTCAGGCGGACAACAAGACCGACACGTTGATGCTTGCGGCGGGCAATAATATCACCCTAACGCCCGATGCAGCGAATGATCGCATCATAATCGCCCTGTCAGGTATGGTAGACTCTGCGAATGTCGCAGGGAAACTCTTAAGTGCGCGGACAATTACGCTTGATGGGAAGATTAAGGCGGCGGGGATCGGATTCGATGGGACACAGGATATTATCCTCGATGTTACGAACGTAGAGGCGGATTCTTGCACGGGCAATGCCGGAACAGCGAGCAAACTGAACAATGCACGTGTGATCCGCCTCATAGGAAGCACACGTGGAGAAACTTATTTTGATGGGTCCGGAGATGTCACGATTAACACAACAACAGATGTCGCGCAACGTGCTGAGGATATGTCCGATCGGAATGGCTTCAAAGAGCTTGTAAAAGCCTGTATGGCAATGAATGATTATTTCCGCATAGGTGTCGGCGGTGATAATAACGGCGGCTATGCCGAAATTGCGACCTGTGATGATGGCAATGAGCCGATCTATGTGCGGCAATATAGTGGAGTGTTTCAAAATCTTATTCGAACGCTTACGCTGCTTGATGGGAATGGCAATTCTACGTTTCCGGGACATGTATGGGCACAAGGCTTCCATGGACATGCAGATAGTGCATCTAATGCGAATGCTCTTGGTGGACAGTCACTTCAATGGATTCTGGATCAAATACGCGCTACGTCTGTGACTGGGAATGTTGCGCAGAACGGATGGGTTAAGTTCGCCAATGGGTTTATTTTGCAGTGGGGAGTTATTAAAAACGGCTATGGCTCGCATAGGGTGACATATCCCATAGCTTTTAATAAAATATTTCATATTAATTTTTCAAGTACTATTATGAGTGATCAAAATATAACCAATAGCGCAGTACAGAGCTATGGACCACAATATGCGGAATTGTTTGCCAACACATCACCTAATGGAGATATCCTCTGGTTTGCAATTGGAATTTGAGGAGGAAGCATGGAATTAGAATATCTCACAAAATTTGACCCTAAATTGCAATAGCAAGTGGGACAAGTAGGGAAAAAGTTACGAGGCAGCGAATTGAGCAACATATGAATCGAAACGCTCTTTGGGTGTATCGTATCCGAGGATTTTCCTGGGGAGGTTATTCATCCAGTCCTCTACCTGTTGAATTGTGTCCGGCGTGAGGCAAGCAATATCGGTCCCCTTTGGGATAAAGCGTCGTACCATGCCGTTTTGGCGTTCATTAGTTCCGCGTTCACTTGGCGTATAAGG